>NZ_OZ060397.1 GCF_964059125.1 Buchnera aphidicola (Eriosoma lanigerum) | reverse complement strand
TTTCTAAAAAAAAATACTAAAAAAAGTATTTTTATTTTTTTACTAAAAAATAAAAATTAAAATTTTTTAACTCTAATTTAAAAATAATATTATTGTTATAGCTAATTCATTTAATTAATATATAAAGAATTAGCTATTTTTTTTAAAGAATAATATTCTATATTAACTCTTTTTTTTAAACCATGTTGTCCCATAGTTTGTAGTTCTTCTAATGTAAAATTTTTTACTAAAATTCTAAGAATATTCTGTTTAGCAATAGTTTCACTATTTGCAATTATTTTTTTTGCTTTTTGTTTTCTTATATAGAAATTTCTTTTTGATTGCCTATATTCTATAATTTTTTTCATTCTATTATTTTTAGTATTTAATAGAACCTCCTTTTCCGTTAAAGGATTTAATCCTTTATTTAATAAATTTTTATTAATCCAAGTTAATTGTTGTTTCTTTGCTTTAATTAAACGATCATTTGAAATATTTATTAATGAAAAGAATAAAGGGGTTAAAGTCATTAATTTAGGCATATAATTTCCCAATACATTATCCCATTTTTTTTCAGATTTTACAAATCCCATTGGTTCCATAAATTCTGTAATTAATCTAGAAGCTCGAGAAATAGATTTGTTTCCAGATTTAGAAATAGTAGATAAACCACATTCATCTGATAGCTGTTCTACTGAAGCATACACTAGATTAGAAGTTAAGTTAAAATGATATAACATAGCCAATACCATAGCTCTTAAAGCACAAGCTCGATGTTCGTTTAATCTTCTTTTTCTCTTTATTAATAGACCTGTTTTTATGTTTTTTGGTTGAATTACGTAATAAATTTCTCCCCTAGCTACATCAATTTCCATAGCTTTTTTCATAGCATATTGAATGAACATTGGTCTCTGTTTTTCATTTTTTGGAATTTTAAATTTTGGAAATGGATTATTTACATATTTCTTTGTAATATACATATATTTTAATATTATTAAAAATTTTAAAAAATGTTTATCTTAAATAAATATCATTTTTTTTAAAAAAATGCAATATATTTAATTTAAATAAAATCAATAATTTATATTAAATTATTTAATAATATAAAAAAATAGCATATTTTAGTTGCATTTCATTATTTTCAAAATTCAAAAGAAGTTATTTTTATATTATTTATAAATTTATATTAATTTATTTAAATTTTTTTTTATATTAATAAAATTATAAAATAATTTACAATTATAAAAGTTAATCAATTTAATAATATATTATTCAATTAATCAATTTTAAATTAGATGTTATATATTTTTTTAAAAAATGTTTTATTAATAATGTTATTTTGCATTTATCTCTTAATATGCATATAAAAAAATAATAACTTGCATCTATTTTTTATTAAACAAAATATCTTATATTCAATATATGTAATTTTTTAGTAAAAAAAAAATTACTTTCAATCTTTTTAAAAAACAATAAAGTGTATTTAAAAATTATTAACTCAAGTACATTATCTCTTAATATTCAATTTAATTTTTTTTATCAATGATAATGATATAACATAACTAATACCATAATTCTTATTATATTAAATATTAAATTAAGAAAAATTAATTTCTATTTTTTTTTTTTTTTTTTTTTTAGTATTTAAAATTAATTAATTAAATATTTATTTTTATTATATATATATATATATTAATAATATTGAAAACTTTAAAATTTAAATTAAATATTATTTTTGTTCAACATAAAACATGTAGATTATTAATCTACATTAAAAAATATTTTTAATATATTATTATTACTTTAATTACTTATTTTATTTATTAAGGATATTTAATTACTAAATTTGTTGATTTTAAAAATATGAAAAAGGTATTTTATGGAAAAAATAATTGAACGAGCAATATATGCAGCAAGATGGTTAATGTTTCCAGTTTATATTGGTTTATCTTTTGGTTTTATTTTACTAACTTTAAAATTTTTTCAACAAATTATCTTCGTACTTCCTGAAATATTTATTATGTCAGAATCAGGTTTAGTATTAATTGTACTTTCATTAATTGATATAGCATTAGTAGGAGGATTATTAGTTATGGTTATGTTTTCAGGATATGAAAATTTCATCTCGAAAATGGAAATGAAAGGTAATCAAAAAAGATTAAGTTGGATGGGTACTATGGATGTAAATTCAATAAAAAATAAAGTTGCTTCATCTATTGTCGCAATCTCTTCTGTACATCTTTTAAGAGTTTTTATGGAAGCTGATAAAGTATTAGATGATAAAATTATGTGGTGTGTATTAATTCATTTAACTTTCGTTTTATCTGCTTTTGGAATGGCTTATATTGATAAAATGAGCAAAAAAACTTAAATTTATAAAAATATTAATTAATTGATGTAATATGTTATTAATTCAATTAATTAATATTAAATTAGATTTTTGATCTTATTTTAAATTTTTTTGAAAAAGTTATTTTGCATTTATCTCTTAATATGAATATAAAAAATAACCATTTGCATTTAT
>NZ_OZ060396.1 GCF_964059125.1 Buchnera aphidicola (Eriosoma lanigerum) | reverse complement strand
TTTTTAATTAAATTTATATATAAATGAAAATAAATTACATTTTTTATTTATTTAATATTAAAGAATTTGTTTTTTATTATTTTAAATATTATATTTAAATCTTAAGTTTAGAAAATTACTTTCAAAAATAATTTAATTTTATTTATATATAAAATAAATGAGAACAATATTTTTTTTTAAGATTTGTTGACACATAATAATTATATAATGTAATATGTAAAAAAAAAATACTGAAAAATTTTTATTATCTTATCAAATTATTATAAATAATTTTTAGTATTTTAAATCTACAATAATATTAATATACAATGATGAAAAAAAATAAAATTTATGTTGATTTAATTCAAACTGAAGCAAAATATCACTTTAATCCTACATTAATATTTAATACAATCTGTAATAAAAAAAAAAATGTTTTGCTATTAGAATCTGCGGAAAATGAAAGTAAAAATAGTCTTGAAAGTATGATTATTATTGATTGTGCGATTCGAATTTGTTGTTTTCGTAATATAGTAGAATTACAAGCAAAAACAAAAAATGGAGAAAAAATATTACATCTTTTAGATTTATATATTTCATTTAATGTAAACATACATATTGCTAGAAAAAAAATGATTTTAATTCTAACTTTCCCAATAATTAATGCTAATAATGTATATTTAGATGAAGAAAAAAAACTGATCAATTTATCAGTTTTTGAATCATTGCGTTGTATGATTAATTTTATTCATAGTAACATAAATTCTGAAAGATCAGTTTTTTTTGGTGGACTATTTTCTTATGATTTAATTACTAATTTTGAACCAGTTATACGTGTTAATAAACAATCTAATTGTCCTGATTTTTGTTTTTATTTAGCTGAAATGTTATTACTTTTAGATCATAGAAAAAAAAATTGTTTAATTCAATCTAGTATATTTACTGATGATAAAATTGAAATTAAAAGAATTCAAACTAGACATGTAGAAATAAAAAAGATATTGAATAATACATTTTTTCCTAAAATCACTCGTTGTACTTTAAATAATATAACTGTAAAAGTTAATAAAACAGATCAAAAATATAGAGAACAAATTCATAGAATGAAAAATTTGATTCAATTAGGAGAAATTTTTCAGATTGTACTCTCTCGAAAATTTTATTTACCATGTATTAACTCTTTAGCAGCTTATGATGAATTAAAAAAATCTAATCCTAGCCCTTATATGTTTTTTATGCAAGATCAAAATTTTACATTATTTGGTGCTTCTCCAGAAAGTTCATTAAAATATGATTTTAAAAATAAAAATGTTGAAATTCATCCAATTGCTGGTACTCGATCTAGGGGGAAAAATAAAGATGGTTCTATTAATTTAGATTTAGATAGTAAAATAGAACTAGAAATGAGAATGGATAAAAAAGAATTGTCTGAACATTTAATGTTAGTAGATTTAGCCAGAAACGATTTGGCTAAAATTTGTGAAACTGGTACTCGATATGTAGAAAATTTAATGAAAGTAGAAAAATATTCTCATGTTATGCATTTAGTTTCTAAAGTTATTGGAAAAATAAAAGAAAAAATTGATATTTTTCATGCTTATCAATCTTGTATGAATATGGGTACTTTAACTGGAGCACCGAAAATTAGAGCAATGCAAATTATTGCAGAAGAACAAGAAGATCGAGGAGTATATGGTGGAGCAATCGGTTACTTTACTGGATTACAAAAATTAGATACTTGTATCATTATTAGATCTGCATATGTGGTTAATAATATTGCAACAATACAAGCAGGTGCCGGTATTGTTTTTGATTCTATAGCAAACGAAGAAATATTAGAAAGTAAAAATAAAGCACAAGCTGTATTAATTGCAATTGCTCATGCTCATAATTATAGAGGTAAAATTTAAAGAATATGTCTAATATTTTATTAATTGATAATTTTGATTCTTTTACATATAATTTAGTAGACTTATTACGAATAAACAATCATACAGTATTAATATTTCGTAATCATATTTCTAAAAAAATTATTATTCAAAAATTATTAAATATGAAAAATCCGATTCTTATGTTTTCTCCTGGACCTGGGAATCCTAAAAATGCAGGTAATATGTTATCATTATTAAACGAATTTAAAAGTAAAATACCCATAATTGGAATTTGCTTAGGACATCAAGCTATCATTGAAGCATATGGAGGAAGTATTCATCCTTCAGAAAAGATTGTTCATGGAAAAAGTTCATGGATTATACATGATAATCAAGATATGTTTAGAGATTTACCTAATCCCTTGTCTGTAGCTAGATATCATTCTTTAATTGGTAATCAATTACCTACTTCTTTTGTAGTTACTTCTTATTACAATCGTATTATAATGAGTGTTAAAAATATTGCAGATCGAGTATGTGGTTTTCAATTTCATCCTGAATCAATATTAACTACTTATGGAAGTATACTTTTAGAACAAACTATTCAATGGATAGAAAATTAAAAATTATATTATTTTGTTAGTTAGTAAAATACAATCTTTTTAGAATCAAATAAAATTTAATTTAGATTTAATATTATTAAAAAAAGTAAATATAAAATTAATTTTTTAAATTTTCTATATTTTATAATTAATTTTATTTATAGTGAGATCCATCTTAAAAAATTTGTATATATTAATAAATTCTTTAATTAACTTAATAAAAAAATATTTTAGAAATCAAAATATCGAAATTTATTTGATTACTGATATCTATTATAGAATACAATAAAAATAGATAATAAAAAAACTTTCTAAATATTTAATAAAAGTAAAAAAATATTTCCATATAATATATTTAATTTAAAAAATTATTAGAAAATAAAAAAAAATAGATATTTTATATATATCAAAATTATAAGTATATGAGAATACAATAGTAAAGTATTTTACTTTATTAAAAAATTAAAATAATTTTAATCATTATTAGATTTATATATATAAAATTACTAATACAACTAGAATAGAATTCAATTCTGTTTTTATTATTTATAACAAAACTGTATACAAACAAATAAAAATTAACATGTATTGTTAAATTTATTTACTTTGTTATCTGTATGTATATATTTTTCTTTAATCACTCATTAATTTTTTAGTTTTTTTTAATTATTTTTTATTACTACCTTATTATCATAAATATTATAAAAATTACAAATTTAGTATATAGTTTTTAATTTTGTTTTAAATCCAAATTAATTGCTTATAGGAATATTCTTTTAAAATAAACTATTTAATAGATAAAAAAATTCATATTATATATTTTTTTTAATTAATAGAATTTAACATTAAAATCATTCATATTTCTATTTAATATTTTTATTTATTTTAAATATTTTAATAAAATATATTAATTATATTTAATAAAATATATTAATTTTATTTTTTTAATAATTTAATTAACAATATGATTATAAATTTTTAATATTTTTTTTTTAATTTAAAATTAAATATATACATAAGATATATTTTTATTATTAATTATAATTTAATTTATATTTTATATTATTGTATAAAATAAATTAAATTAGTTTTTCATATTTATTAAATTTAATAATGGTATATAATTTTTTATATTTAATTAAATTAATTGTAAAATATAAAAATTAATTAAATAAAATAATAATAGTATTTATTATCAATTCATAATAAATATGATAATAAAAAAAATAATATATTTTGGTATTTTAAAATTATTATATATTTATTATATATATATAATTTCCATATATATTGTGTAAAAATAAGTTATTATATTTTTTACTATTAATTTATTTTAATTAATAATTAATGTAGTATTTTTATTAAAAAATAATTTAATAAATACAATAATAGTAATTTATATTATTAATATATATATATATTTAAAAAATAATTGGATTATCAGTTTTTAAATCATCTTATCATATAATTAATTTTATTTTTCATAATATAAATTTTGAAAAAATTATTCTTTTTATGTACTATTTTCTTATAATTTCATTACTATTTCTAAATTAGTTATAAGTATTAATAAATAATCTGATTTTCTTAATTTTTGTTTTTATTTAGCTAAAATATTATTAATGTTAGATTATTGAAAAGAAATATTTAATTTAATTTAATATATTCACTGATGATTTCATTATAACTAAAATAATTTAAATTAGATATTTCAAGATAAAAATATTAAATAATACGATTTTTTTTTAAAATAATTTATTGTCTTTAAATAATATAACTATGAAAGTTAATACAATAGATGAAAATATGGAGAAAAAATCATAAAAATAAAAATTTAATTCAATTAAGATAAATTTTTCAGATTGTATCTTTTTGAAAATTTTATTTATCATGTCTTAATTTTTTAGAAATTTTTGATAAATAAAAAAAATATAATCTTAAATTTTATATATTTTAAATACAAGATTAAAATTTTATATTATTTAGTATTTTCCTAAAATTTTATTGAACTATAAATATAAAAATATTAAAATTTATCTAATTGTTAGTATTCAAATTTAAGAAAAAATAAAGATGATTTTATGAATTTAGAGTTAGATAGTAAAATAGAACTAGTAATAAGAATGGATGAAAAAGAATTTTCTGAACATTTAATATTAGTAGATTTATCCAGAAACGATTTAGCTAAAATTTGTAAAACTGGTACTCGATATGTAGAAAATTTAATAAAAGTAGAAAAATATTCTCATGTTATGCATTTAGTTTCTAAAGTTATTGGAAAAATAAAAGAAAAATTGATATTTTTCATGCTTATCAATTTTGTATGAATATGGGTACTTTAATTAGAGCACCCACCGAAAATTAGAGCAATGCAAATTATTGCAGAAGAACAAGAAGATCGAGGAGTATATGGTGGAGCAATCGGTTACTTTACTAGATTACAAAATTTAGATACTTGTATCATTATTAGATCTGTATATGTGGTTAATGATATTACAACAATACAAGCAGGTTCCGGTATTGTTTTTGATTCTATACCAAACGAAGAAATATTAGAAAGTAAAAATAAAGTACAAGCTGTATTAATTGCAATTGCTCATACTCATAATTATAGAGGTAAAATTTAAAGAATATGTCTGATATTTTATTAATTGATAATTTGATTCTTTTACATATAATTTAGTAGACTTATTACGAATAAACAATCATACAGTATTAATATTTCGTAATCATATTTCTAAGAAAATTATTATTCAAAAATTATTAAATATGAAAAACCCGATTCTTATGTTTTCTCCTGGACCTGGGTATTCTAGAAATGCAGGTAATATATTATCATTATTAAACGAATTTAAAAGTAAAATACCCATAATTGGAATTTGCTTATTAGGATATCAAACTATCATTAAAGTATATGGAGGAAGTATTCATCCTTCAGGAAAGACTATTCATGAATTATACATGATAATCAAGATATGTTTAGAAATTTACCTAATCCCTTGTTTGTAGCTAGATATTATTTGTTAATTGGTAATCAATTACCTACTTCTTTTGTAGTTACTTCTTATTACAATCGTATTATAATGAGTATTAAAAATATTACAGATCGAGTATGTGGTTTTCAATTCCATCCTGAATCAATATTAACTACTTATGGAAGTATACTTTTAGAACAAACTATTCAATAGATAAAAAATTAAAAATTATATTATTTTGTTAGTTAGTAAAATACAATCTTTTTAGAATTAAATAAAATTTAATTTAGATTTAATATTATTAAAAAAAGTAAATATGAAATTAATTTTTTAAGTTTGCTATATTTTATAATTAATTTTATTTATAGTAAGATCAATCTTAAAAATTTGTATATATTAGTAAATTTTTTAATTAATTTAATTTTTTTTAATTAAATAAAATATTATTAATTTCATAACATCAAAAAAAAATGTTTCATTTAATTTAATAAATTTCATTTTGACATGATTGAAATTAAAATAATTCAAAATAAACACATAAAGATAACAAAAATACATAAAAAATTTATAAAATGAAAAATTACATTTAATAAATAAAAAATATTTTAGAAATCAAAATATCGAAATTTATTTGATTGCTGATATCTATTATAGAATACAATAAAAATAAATAATAAAAAAACTTTCTAAATATTTAATACAAGTAAAAAATATTTCCATATAATATATTTAATTTAAAAAGTTATTAGAAAATAAAAAAAAATAGATATTTTATATATATCAAAATTATATTGATATAAGTTTTATAAATGGGAATAAAAAAAAAATTAGAGTAATAATAATCATTACAGAAGAAAAAAATCAAGAAGTATATGAGAATACGATAGTAAAGTACTTTACTTTATTAAAAAATTAAAATAATTTTAATCATTATTAGATTTATATATATAAAATTACTAATACAACTAGAATAGAATTCAATTTTATTTTTATTATTTATAACAAAACTGTATACAAACAAATAACAATTAACATGTATTGTTAAATTTATTTACTTTGTTATCTGTATGTATACATTTTTCTTTAATCACTCATTAATTTTTTAGCTCTTTTTTAATTATTTTTTATTACTACCTTATTATCATAAATATTATAAAAATTACTAATTTAGTATATAGTTTTTAATTTTATTTTAAATCCAAATTAATTGCTTATAGGAATATTCTTTTAGAATAAACTATTTAATAGATAAAAAATTCATGTTATATAATTTTTTTAATTAATAGAATTTAACATTAAAATCATTCATATTTCTATTTAATATTTTTATTTATTTTAAATATTTTAATAAAATATATTAATTATATTTAATAAAATATATTAATTTTATTTTTTTAATAATTTAATTAACAATATGATTATGAATTTTTAATATTTTTTTTTTAATTTAAAATTAAATATATACATAAGATATATTTTTATTATTAATTATAATTTAATTTATATTTTATATTATTATATAAAATAAATTAAATTAGTTTTTAATATTTATTAAATTTAATAATAGTATATAATTTTTTATATTTAATTTAATTAATTTTAACATATAAAAATTAATTAAATAAAATAATAATAGTATTTATTATCAATTCATAATAAATATGATAATAAAAAAAATAATACATTTTGGTATTTTAAAATTATTATATATTTATTATTATATATAATTTCTATATATATTGTGTAAAAATAAATTAGTATATTTTTTACTATTAATTTATTTCAATTAATAATGTAGTATTTTTATTAAAAAAACAATTTAATAAATACAATAATAGTAATTTATATTATTAATATATATATAAATTTAAAAAATAATTAGTTTATCAATTTTTAAATCATCTTATTATATGATTAATTTTATTTTTAATAATATAAATTTAAAAAAAATTATTCTTTTTATGTACTATTTTCTTATAATTTCATTACTATTTTAAAATTAGTTATAAGTATTAATAAATAATCTGATTTTTCTTAATTTTTGTTTTTATTTAGCTAAAGTATTATTAATGTTAGATCATTAAAAAGAAATATTTAATTTAATTTAATATATTTACTGATGATTTCATTATAACTAAAATAATTTAAATTAGATATTTCAAAATAAAAATATTAAATAATACGATTTTTTTTTAAATAATTTATTGTCTTTAAATAATATAACTATGAAAATTAATACAATAGATAAAAATATGGAGAAAAATTCATAAAATAAAAATTTGATTCAACTAAGATAAATTTTTCAAATTGTATTTTTTTTGAAAATTTTATTTACCATGTCTTAATTTTTTAGAAATTTATGATAAATTAAAAAAAAATAATTATTTTATATTTATCAAAATTATATGAATATTAATATTTTATGTAATTAATTAATATTGTAATAATATAAGCTAATTCTAGTATTATTTTTGATTTTTAATCCGATATTAATTTTAATTGTTTATTCTCATAAATATCAAAAAAAGTAAAATTTAAAAATATATTTAATGTTTTATTAATTGATTATTTTCTCAATTACTAAGATATTATTTTTTATAAAAAAAAGTTTCTTAAATATAACAATCAATTTTTTCTTTGATCAAAAATTCAATTCTATTTATATAAACTGTATTTATGCATAAGTTGTGCATAAGTTGTGCATAAGTTGTGCATAAGTTGTGCATAAGTTGTGCATAAGTTGTGCATAAGTTGTGCATAAGTTGTGCATAAGTTGTGCATAAGTTGTGCATAAGTTGTGCATAAGTTGTGCATAAGTTGTGCATAAGTTGTGCATAAGTTGTGCATAAGTTGTGCATAAGTTGTGCATAAGTTGTGCATAAGTTGTGCATAAGTTGTGCATAAGTTGTGCATAAGTTGTGCATAAGTTGTGCATA
>NZ_OZ060395.1:385679-626868 GCF_964059125.1 Buchnera aphidicola (Eriosoma lanigerum) | reverse complement strand
TGTAATATATTTTTAATTTAAAAATTCGATAGTAAAAAAAAAAGAATTTAGATTATACAAATAAAAAGAAAAATATTCAAATAAATATTAACTATAATGAAATACAATGAATTGCTGTAATATAATTGAATAAAATAATAAAACCAATATCATAAAAAATATTAACTATAATGAAATACAATGAATTGCTGTAATATAATTGAATAAAATAATAAAACCAATATCATAAAAAATATTAACTATAATGAAATACAATGAATTGCTGTAATATAATTGAATAAAATAATAAAACCAATATCATAAAAAATATTAACTATAATGAAATACAATGAATTGCTGTAATATAATTGAATAAAATAATAAAACCAATATCATAAAAAATATTAACTATAATGAAATACAATGAATTGCTGTAATATAATTGAATAAAATAAATAGATGTGAAAGAGAGGAAAGTAGATGCATGTATCTCTCTCACCAGATGTGAAAGAGAGGAAAGTAGATGCATGTATCTCTCTCACCAGATGTGAAAGAGAGGAAAGTAGATGCATGTATCTCTCTCACCAGATGTGAAAGAGAGGAAAGTAGATGCATGTATCTCTCTCACCAGATGTGAAAGAGAGGAAAGTAGATGCATGTATCTCTCTCACCAGATGTGAAAGAGAGGAAAGTAGATGCATGTATTTCTTTATAACATTTAATTTTTAATAATAAGAGGATATATATGTTAAATAAATTTAAATTAATTAATTTAATCATATATCGAAAAATAGTTATTTTTTTTATTTATTTTTTGATATTTTTTTGTATAGTAATATTTTTTTTGAAAAAAAATGAAAATCATAAAAATAATATAATTATAAATAATTATGAAAATTTTATAATGAAAAACCATGAAAATAATTCTACATATACTAATGAAATTAACAAATTTATAATAGAAAATAAAAATATTTATGGGATATTATTAGCTCTTAGATTAGCTAAAATTTATGTTGATTCCAATAATCTAAATAGCGCTATAAAAATATTACAATTTTGTCTTCCTTATACTCTAGATTCAAATTTATATACTATTATTCAATTAAGAATTTCTAGAATACAATTGGAACAACATGACATTAATCATGCTAGAGCAACCTTGTATACTATTAAAGATGATTCTTGGAGAAATATGATAGAAGATATTCAAGGATATATATATATATTAGAAAATAATAATAAATCAGCATTACATTCATGGAAAAAAAGTTTATTTCTTCAAACTAATCGAACAATAAAAAACATTATGAAATTTAAAATATGTTCAATTATACAATAATTAATATATTATTATTAATAATATTAAAAAACATATTATATTGTTTCATATGTTACATTGATTCTTATTTTCTAAGGAAACATATTTATGATTCCAATTGTAGCAATAGTTGGTAGAACTAACGTAGGAAAATCTACATTATTTAATAAATTAACTCAAACTAAAGATTCTTTAACAGCAAATTTTAATGGTACTACTAGAGATAGAATATATGGTTCTATATCAATTAATAAAAAAGAAATAGTTGTAATTGATACAGGAGGATTAAAATGTCAATCAAATAAAAGTGATAAAATAGATCAGGATATTATTGAACAAACTATTAGAGCTATTAATGAATCTAATATGATTATATTTGTTGTAAATGCGAGGGAAGGAGTGTTACCTGAAGATTATTATATAGCTAATAAAATTAGAACTTTTCAGAAAAAAATTATATTAGTAATTAACAAGATTGATGGATTAAATCAATATACTAGTTCATTAGATTTTCATAATTTAGGTTTTCAGCATATACATTGTATATCTGCTTTAAATAATATAGGAATTACTACATTAATTAATCAATATTTATCAAGTCGTTTGAATTTAGTTGATACTCTTATTACGGAGAATTCTCATATTAAACAATATGCTTTTATTAAATCTTATAAGAATCACATTGTAAAAAATCAAGATTTATTTTTAAGATTAACTGTTATTGGTAAACCAAATGTTGGTAAATCAACGTTAATTAATTCTTTACTAAAGGAACAAAGAGTTTTAACTAATGCGATAGCTGGAACTACTAGAGACAGTATTATTATTCCTGTTATTAAAAACTATAATAAATATATTTTGATTGATACTGCTGGAATATCTAAAAAAAAAAATAAAAATAATTATATTCACAACATTTCTAAGATAAAAACGTTATCTGCCATTAATATTAGTAATGTAGTATTATTTGTGATTGATGTACAAGATATGATTACAAATCAAGATTTATCTTTATTAAATTCTATTATAAAATCAGGAAAATCAATTATTATTTTAATTAATAAATGGGATTTAATATCAATTAAAAAAAGAAAAATTATTAAATCTGAAATATGTTGTAAATTACAGTTTCTAAAAAATTTCACGATTTATTTTATTTCTGGATTGTATTCAATTAATATAAAACAAATTTTTTTACTTGCTCGTAAATCTTATAATTCTTCTATTTTGAAAATTAGTAGTTTTAAGTTAACAAATATTATGCAAACAGCTGTTCAAAAACATGAACCTCCTATGATTAATGGAAAAAAAATAAAATTTAAGTATGCACATCCTGGGGGATGCAATCCACCTGTAATAATTATCCACGGAAATCGATTAGATAAATTATTAAGTTCTTATAAATGTTATTTACAAAACTATTTCCAAAATGAACTTAGATTAATAAATACACCTATTAAATTATATTTTAAAGAAAATAAAAATCCTTATGTAAAATATTAAATAAAATTAATATTTTTTTAGTATTGAATGTGATTACATACAGTAAGTTATGAATTAGTTACATTGGTTTATTATAATTTACTGTATAATAAGGTATTTCCACCGTCACTTCTTGATCTCCTATTTTAGCTTGACAACCTAAACGACTATATTGATTTAAACCCCATGCTTTATCTAATAAATCTTCTTCTTTTTCCGTCATATTAGAAAGGGTATGAAATCCTTTTATAACAATACAATGACATGTACTACAAGCACAAGATTTTTCACATGCATGTTCTATATTAATATTATTTTTTAATGCAACATCTAAAATTGTTTCTCCTGATTTTGCATTAATTACTATATCGTTTAAGATTGTTTTATTATTAGATAAAAATGTAATTTTAGGCATAATTAAATATCTCAATGAATTAGATCATAGTAAATTATTACTATATTAATTTCTTAAAAGTTATGTAATGTTACATATATCATTAATTGTTACATTTTTTTTTATTTTAGTAAATTGATCTATTGCAGTAACATTTAGTAATCCGTCTGCATTAATTTCAAATGTAACAGAAATTTTATTAACTCCTGCTGGTTTAGGTGTAATTCCTTTTAGAACAAAACGTTCTAAAGAACGACAATTTTCAGTAATTTCTTCTTCTCCTTGTAAAATATGAATACTAATAGCTGTCTGTCCGTCTTTATATGTAGTAAATTCTTTTGTTTTAGAAGTAGGAATTTTAGTATTTTTTTGAATTATTTTTTCTACTGTATTACCTATTACTTCTATTCCTAATGATAAAGGTAAAACATCAAGAAGCAAAATTTTTTTTTGATTCATGGTTGATTGTTCAATTAAATTATTAGCTTGAATAGCAGCTCCTACTACTACAGTTTCTTCCGGATTAATTGTAACTAATGGTTGTTGTTGAAAAAAGTTTTGCACTGTTTTACGAATTAAAGGGATATAAGTGGATCCACCTACTAAAACTATTTTATTTATATCTGTAATATTAATGTTTGCATCTTTTATTGCATTATTACAACTAATTAATGTTTTTTGTACTAAAGGTTGTATTAATTTATTAAATTCTTCTCTAGTAATGCTATTTGAATAATTGTTGAATGTAAAATAAACAATGGTACTTGTAGAAAGATTTTTTTTAATTGTTTGTGTTAAAGTATATATTTTTTGTTTTTCAGCAATAGTACAATTATTAAGAGATAATTTTAATTTAGATATAATATAATTAAATAAAATTTGATCAAAATCATCACCACCTAAATTAGAATTACCATTAGTAGATAATACTTCAAAAATATCATGATTTAATTTTAATAAAGAAAAATCAAAAGTTCCACCTCCTAAATCATATATTGCTATAATTCCTTTTCTTTCATGATGAAATCCATATGCTATTGCTGCTGCAGTTGGTTCATTTAATAAACGAAAATTAGTTAATCCTGTTAGTAATATTGCTTTTTTTGTTTCTTTTCTTTGTATGTCGTCAAAATAAGCGGGAACTGTAATTACTGCATAATCAATGTTTTTATTATATTTTTTTTGTATTTGATCAATTAGCTTTTTTAATATTAAGCTAGAAATTTCAGCAGGAGAAAATTTACCTTTTCTTGTTTTAATTCTAATTTTCTTATTTTTATCTTCTTCTATTATATAATTTAAATTAGGATATAAATGCTTAATTTTCTGTAAAGATAATCCCATTAATCTTTTAATGGAAGTAATAGTATTTATACTATCATGGTTAATATATTGTTTCGCATTAAAACCTACAGTTATTTTATTGATTCCATAATGTACAATTGAAGGTAATAACTTATTTTTAAATTGATCGGTTACAATTTTTAGTTTTTTATTATAACATGTAGCTACTAAAGAATAAGTGGTACCTAAATCAATTCCTATAGAAAATAGTTTTTTAGAATTTTTTGCATCATCTGATTGATTCATATTTTTCAATAACAACATATAAATTTTTCCAAATTAATGAATATTATTTTTTTCTATTTGTTGTTCTACATTTTTTTTTAATTTTAAGAAAAAATGTATTTTTTGTATTGTATAAGTTGCTTTATTCCATTCTTGATTATTTAATTCATGTTCTATTTTTTGGGTATATTTTTCTATTTTTTTAATAATTTTATTTTTATTAAAATATTCTAATTGTTGTATAAAATCATTGTTATTTGTAATAGAATAAAATTCTTCATATAATTGTAGATATTTTTTTAAAAACGTATTTTTATTTAAACTAAATTTATTATGATTAATATCAATATGATTTAAATTTAAAAGATATTCTGCACGAAGATAAGGATCTTGTAAAATATGAAATGCATTGTTAATTAAAATAGATTTTTGTAGTGCTTCTTGTTTCTTTTGTAATGAAGAACAAATAAATAAATCTGGATGAAATTTTTTTTGTAAGGAATAAAAATTTTTAAGAAGCAATTCATTGTCGATTTGAAATTTTTCAGATAAACCAAATAAATTAAAGTAATTCATATATTCCTAAAGTATAATATTAATCATGAATAAGAAATTATATTAATAATTATTAAATTTTTGAGTCAAATTGCTGATTTTTTAATTTTTTACTTTTATAATCTGATATAGCTGCTTTAATTGCATCTTCTGCTAGAATAGAACAATGAATTTTAACTGGTGGAAGTTCTAGTTCTTTAGCAATATTTGTATTTTTAATATTTTCAGCTTCTTGCAATGATTTTCCTTTTATCCATTCTGTTATTAATGAACTAGATGCTATTGCTGAACCACATCCATATGTTTTAAAACAAGCATCTTCAATAATTCCTTCATTATTTACTTTTATTTGTAATTTCATTACGTCCCCACAAGCTGGTGCTCCGACTAATCCACTTCCAATATTAATATCATTTTCAGAAAAAGATCCAACGTTGCGAGGATTTTCATAATGATCAATAACTTTTTTGCTATATGTCATATTATTATTCCTTATTTAAATATGTATATTTTTAATTTAAGTTGTCCAATTAATTGTTTCTAAATTAATTCCAGATTGATACATTTCCCAAAGAGGAGATAATTCTCTCAGTCTAATAATAGACGAATGAATTTGTTGAATAGTATAATCTATTTCTTCTTCAGTAGTAAATAAACCAATAGAAAATCTAATAGAACTATGTGCTAATTCATCTTTTAATCCAAGAGCACGTAAAACATATGAAGGTTCTAAACTAGTTGAAGTACATGCTGATCCAGATGAAATTGCTAAATTTTTTAATCCCATAATTAATGATTCTCCTTCTACATAGTTAAAACTTACATTTAAAATATGTGGAGAACCAAATTGAATATTACTGTTAAGATGTATTGCTTCAATATCTTTAATTCCATTCCATAATCTATTTTTTAAGTGATTTAACCTAATAGGTTCAATTTCTATATTTTTATTAACTAAATTACAAGCTTCTCCCATACCTATTATTTGATGTACAGGTAATGTACCAGAACGCATTCCTCTTTCGTGTCCTCCTCCATGGATTTGAGCAGTAATTCGAATTCTTGGTTTTTTTCTAACATATAGTACTCCGATACCCTTTGGTCCATATATTTTATGGGCACTAAATGAAATTAATCCAATATTAATTTTTTTTAAATTTATAGGAATTTTCCCTATACTTTGTGTCATATCTACATGTAAAATTATTTCATATTTATCACATAATTGTGCTATTTTTTCTATTGGTTGTATTACTCCAGTCTCATTATTGACATGCATAATAGATATTAATATTGTTTTTTTTGAAATTGCGGATTCTAATTTGTTAATGTCAATAATTCCATTTTGTTCTGGATTAATATATGTGACTTTATTATTTTTACTTTCTAAGTATCTACATGTATCTAAAACTGATTTATGTTCTGTAGTACTAGTAATAATATGATTTCCTTTATGTAAATAAAATTCAACACATCCTTTTATTGCTAGGTTATTAGCCTCTGTAGCTCCTGATGTGAATATAATTTCTCTTGGATCTGCTTGAATTAAATTTGCAATTTGATGACGAGCTATATCTACTGCTTCTTCAGCTTTCCATCCAAATACATGTGAACGGGATGCAGAGTTTCCAAATGTTCCTGACAAAGTTAAGTATTGATTCATTTTTTCTGCTATGGTTATTTCCATAGGAGTGGTTGCAGCATAATCTAGATAAATTGGTTTTTTTACCAAGTGAAACCTCAAATATTTAAATTGAATAATTATTATTAATATTTTTAGTATCTTTTTTCATATAAGCAATAATAATTTGTTTATAAAATAGAAATAAATTGTTGTATTACTCATGTTAGTATCAATAGAAAAAAGATAATACCAGTGAATTAATTGAATAATGAATAATAATTTATTATACTATATATTATTATTTTTAATAAATTATTCATTAGATTATATTTATATATATAAAAAATTAGTTTTAATATATGTATAATTTTATGTTTTTATATTATATTAATAATTATTTTTTTATGTTATATTGGTAGTTAATATAATAAATTATAAATTTGTATTTATTTTCTAATTTTTTTTAAATGAAATTATTATATTTGATTTATATTCTAAAGGTGTAGCTCAATTAGGTAGAGCATCGGTCTCCAAAACCGGGGGTTGGGGGTTCGATTCCCTCCTCCTTTGCCAATTGATTTTATTTTTAAGTTTATTGTAGTTTAAATTACAATTAAGGTTTAGCATATCTAACTAGATATGCTAAACCTTAATTGTAATTTAAACTACAATAAACTTAAAAAGGTATTATTTATGCCAAAATATAGATCTACTACAACAACTCACGGAAAAAATATGTCAGGAGCTCGAGCTTTGTGGAAAGCAACAGGAATGACAGATTTAGATTTTAAAAAACCTATTATTGCAGTAGTTAATTCTTTTACAGAATTTGTACCTGGCCATATTCATCTTCGTGAATTAGGTTTAATAGTTGCACGTTCTATAATAGAATCAGGAGGAGTATCTAAAGAATTTAATACAATTGCTATAGATGATGGAATAGCTATGGGTCATGAAGGAATGTTATATTCTTTACCATCTCGAGAACTTATTGCAGATTCTATAGAATATATGATTAATGCACATTGTGTAGATGCTATGGTTTGTATTTCTAATTGTGATAAAATTACTCCAGGAATGTTAATGGCTGCTTTGCGTCTCAATATTCCTTCTGTTTTCGTTTCAGGTGGACCTATGGAAGCAGGAAGAATATTAAATCAAACAAATAAAATTATTAAAGTTGATTTAATTGATGCAATTGCACAAGGTTCTAATCCTAATATCTCTCATTCAGAATCTAAAGAAATAGAAAATTCTGCTTGTCCTACATGTGGATCTTGCTCAGGTTTATTTACTGCTAATTCTATGAATTGCTTAACTGAAGCATTAGGTTTAGCATTACCAGGAAATGGTACATTATTAGCTACACATAGTGATCGTAAAAAATTATTTATAAAGTCTGGAAAAATTATTGTTAAAATTACTAAATCTTATTATGAAAACAATAATTATGATGTACTTCCTAGAAATATTGCTTGCAGACAAGCTTTTTATAATGCTATGAAATTAGATATAGCAATGGGTGGATCTACAAATACAGTATTGCATTTATTAGCAGCTGCAAAAGAAGGAAATATTAATTTCAATATGTCTGATATTAATAGTTTATCTAAGGTAATACCTCATATATGTAAAATTGCGCCAAGTACTTCTAAATATCACATGGAAGATATGCATCGTGCTGGTGGTGTAATGAGAATATTAGGAGAATTAAATGAGGCTAATTTATTAAATAATAGAGTTAAAAATATTTTATCTTTAACTTTAAAAGAGACATTAAACAAATATAATATTATAACTACTAAAGATCAAAAAATAATAAAAATGTTTAAAGCAGGACCTTTAGGAATACGTACAATTATTCCTTTTTCGCAATCTTTTAGATGGGATAGTCTTGATACTGATCGTGAATTTGGATGTATACGTTCTTTACAGTTTGCATATAGTAAAGAAGGAGGTTTAGCTGTTTTATATGGAAATATTGCTAAACATGGTTGTATTGTAAAGACAGCTGGAGTACATAAAAAAAATTATAATTTTAAAGGAAAAGCTAAAGTATACGAAAGTCAAGAAACAGCTGTTCATGCTATTTTAAATAAAAAAATTACATCTGGGGATGTTGTTGTAATTAGATATGAAGGACCTAAGGGTGGTCCAGGTATGCAAGAAATGCTATATCCTACTACTTACTTGAAAGCTATGGGATTAGATCAATCTTGTGCGTTAATTACAGATGGAAGATTTTCGGGAGGAACATCAGGTTTATCTATAGGACATATTTCTCCTGAAGCTGCTAATCAAGGTGTTATTGCATTAGTAAAAGACGGAGATGAAATTATTATTAATATTCCTGATAGAACTATTCATTTAAATATTACTAATCAAGAATTGTTATCACGTAAAAATATAGAAAAATCGAGAAATGAATTAGCATATACTCCTAATATTAATCGTCCAAGATTGATTTCTAATGCATTAAAAGCATATGCTTTTCATGCCACTAGTGCAGATCAAGGAGCTATACGTAGTATATATAAATAAATTATTTTATATTGTTGTTAATATTAATTTAGTAGTAATTATTATCATTTATATACAATATTACAATATTTTCATTTTTTTTGGGATAACTATGAATAATTATTTTAATAATTTAAATTTTAGAAAACAATTAATTGAATTACAAAAATGTAGATTAATGAAACGAAAAGAATTTATTAATCAATGTGCTATTTTAAAAAATAAAAAAATAGTAATAGTTGGATGTGGTGCTCAAGGTTTGAATCAGGGTTTAAATATGCGTGATTCTGGTTTAAATATTTCTTTTGCTTTAAGAAAAGATTCTATTGTGAATAAACGATTATCTTGGGTTAATGCTGTAACTAATGGTTTTTGTGTAGATACTTATGAAAATCTTATTCCTCATGCTGATCTAGTTATTAATTTAACACCTGATAAACAACATTCTTCTGTAATTAAAACTTTAATACCATTAATGAAATATAATGCAATTTTAGGTTATTCTCATGGATTTAATATAGTTGAAATGGGAGAAATAATTAGAAAAGATATTACAGTAATTATGGTAGCCCCTAAATCTCCTGGTTCTGAAGTAAGAGAAGAATATAAAAGAAATTTTGGAGTACCAACGTTAATAGCAGTACATAATGCTAACGATTATCAAAAAAATGGATTAGAAATAGCTAAAGCATGGGCAGTATCATTAGGTAGTCATCATGCTGGAGTGTTAGAATCTTCTTTTATTGCAGAAGTAAAATCAGATTTAATGGGAGAACAAACAATATTATGCGGAATGTTGCAAACAGGTAGTTTAGTTTGTTATGAATATCTTATAGAACAAGGACATGATCCTGCATATTCTTGTAAATTAATACAATATGGATGGGAAGTATTAACTGAATCATTAAAACATGGAGGTATTACATTAATGTTAGATCGTATTTCTAATAATTCCAAAATGAGAGTATGTTATTTATCTAATCAATTAAAAATAATTTTAAAACCATTATTTCATAAACATATGGATGATATTATTTCAGGACATTTTTCTACTACAATGATGAATGACTGGAAAAACAATGATATAGATTTATTACAGTGGAGAAATCAAACAAAAAAATCAAATTTTGAAAATGCTCCTATTTTTAATGGTACTATTACCGAACAAAATTATTTTGATTGTACAAATTTCATGATAGCAATAATTAAATCAGGAGTAGAATTATCATTTGAAACTATGATTAATGCTGGTATAGTTGCAGAATCAGCTTATTATGAATCTTTACATGAGCTTCCTTTAATTGCTAATACTATTGCAAGAAAACGGTTATATGAAATGAACTTAGTAATTTCTGATACAGCAGAATATGGAAATTATCTTTTTTCAAAGCAAGCTGTTCCTTTATTAAAAGAATTTACAAAAACATTACAATATGGTGACATGGGTCATATGATTTTAGATCAGCATGTTAATAATCTTGATCTATATAAAATAAACCAAGAAATTGAACAACATCCTATTGAAATTGTAGGTAAAAAATTAAGAACTAAAATGAAAAATATGAAAACAATTTCTATTTCGTAAAATATTTTATATAATTTTAAGATTTTTACAATAACAGAAAAAATGTATTAAAATTTATTTTTTTTGTTATTGTAAGTAATATATATTTAAATATAAAATTATATATTTTGTTTTTATAAAAATAGAAAATTTTCATAACAAGTAATTTTATTTTCAATTATAAAAATATTATTTATGAATCTTAATATTATTCAACAACAAGCTATACAGTGTATTAAAGGTCCATGTTTAGTATTAGCTGGAGCTGGATCTGGTAAAACAAAAGTGATAATTAATAAGATTATTTATTTAATTCATAAATGTAATTATAATATAGAAAATATTGCTGCAATGACATTTACTAATAAAGCAGCTCAAGAAATGAAGTTTCGAATTGCATCAATTCTTGGAGAAAAATATTTAAATAAATTAAAAATTTCTACTTTTCATACATTAGGAATGGAAATAATAAAATCTGAGCTGCAATATTTAAATAGAAGTGCTAATTTTGTATTATTTGATGAATATGATCAATTAAATTTATTAGATGATATCACTGTTTCTAAATTTAAAAAAAATAAATTGTTATTAAAACAATTACTATTAACTATTTCAAGATGGAAAACACAATTAATTAATCCCCAAGAAGCACAAACTAGAGCAAAAACAGACATAGAACATATTTTTTCTAATTATTATTCTATATATAATAAACATTTGTTTACACATAATATTTTAGATTTTGATGATCTAATTTATTTACCTACTTTATTGTTAAGAAATAACACTGATATACAAACTAGATGGAATGAAAGAATTCAATATTTTTTAGTAGATGAATATCAAGATACTAATACTAGTCAATATGAATTTATCAAATTATTAAGTAATAAAAGATCTGATTTTACTTTAGTAGGAGATGATGATCAATCTATTTATTCTTGGAGAGGAGCTTGTGTTCAAAATTTTTCTTTATTGAAAACAGATTTTCCAAATATTACTATTATAAAGATGGAACAGAATTATCGTTCTACTGGAAGAATTTTAAAAGTAGCTAATATTTTAATTTCAAATAATAACCATGAATTTAAGAAGAAATTGTTTTCAAAATTAGATTATGGATCTAAAATAAAAATTTTAGTAGTAGAAAATGAAGAAAAAGAAGCTAAAAAAATTATTGAGGTCATAAATTCTCATAAAAATAGTTATAATAATAAATATAGCGATTATGCAATTTTATATCGTGGAAACTATCAAGCCCGTTGGTTTGAAAAAGAATTAATTAAAAATGATATAGAATATGAAATTTCAGGTAGTAATTCTTTTTTTGCTCGTTCAGAAATTAAAGATTTATTAGCATATTTACGTTTAATCAACAATCAAAATGATGATGTTGCTTTTTTAAGAATTGTAAATATTCCTTCTCGTACTATTGGTACAATAACATTACGAAAATTAATGGAATGGTCTATTTTACATAAAAAAAGTCTTTTTTGTTCGATTTTAGACATAGGTTTACAAACTAAAATTAATCGTTATAGTTTAAAAAAATTACAGAATTTTTCATTTTGGATTAAAAATATTTCTGAGCAATTTAAAATATCTCCAGAAATTGGATTAAAAGAATTAATTGTTCAAATAAATTATAAAGAATGGATTATCAAATCTATTAAAGATAATCATAAAGTTCAATCTAGTTTGAATAACATTGATTTATTTTTAAAGTGGATCATAGAAATGTTTAAAGGAAATTATATTCAAAAACCTATGAATTTATCTCAAATTATTACGAATTTTATGTTAAGAGATATGTTCTATGACATTGATCAAAGTAAAAAAAAAGATAAATTACAACTAATGACTTTACATGCATCTAAAGGATTAGAATTTAAGTATGTATTTATTGTTGGAATGGAAGAAGGAATATTACCACATTATAATGGTATTAATAATGATAATTTAGATGAAGAACGTCGATTAATATATGTTGGTATTACTCGAGCAAAAAAACAATTAGTTTTTACTATATGTAAAAAAAGAAATCAATATGGTCAAATATATAATGCAATACCGAGTCGATTTTTGTTAGAACTACCTCAAGATGATTTATGTTGGATTGATCAATTTAATTCTTCATATGTAAAAAATGCTAAAACATTAAGCATTCCATATTTGAAAAAGATAAAAAAATTATTAAATAAATACTAATATTTTTTTTTAATATATATAAACCTAAAATTTTTTGATTATTATCAGTATAGATATATTAAAAGTTGATTAAATATTATTATTATATTGTGATATTTTATGTATAATAATTTATTTAGTTCATTTTTTTTAAAATTAGTGTAATATTTAGTATATATTTAAATATAATTTATTTATAGGATTTATATGAGTAATGAAATAGTTATTTTAGATGATAATAATTTTGAAAATTATGTTTCAAAGCAATCTGGTTTAATTCTAGTAGATTTTTGGGCAAATTGGTGTAATCCTTGTAAATTATTAGCACCAATTTTAGATAATATTGCAGAAGAATATCATGATCATTTAATAATTGCAAAATTAGATGTCGAAAATAATCCAAATATAGGAGTAAAATATTCCATTCAAAGTATACCTACACTACTACTATTTCGTAATAATCATGTTATAGATAAGAAAATAGGTATGATATCCAAAAAAGAATTGAAAAATTTTTTAGATATAAATTTAAATAGTTAAAATTATATATGTAATATACAATTAGCGGTTTTAATTATAGAATAGAAAAACCGCTAGATTTTTTTTATGAAAAAAGTTATAATCATTTTTTAATTACATGTAGTAATGACATATATCAACAAATAATTCTATCAAAACATAAATATTTTATTAAATATATTCAATTATTTAATAAATTATTTTTAATTTTCATTCCAAGATTTACTTCAAGTTTACTAAGAAACCCACCATTATGAATCTTACCGAACTTAAAAATACCACAGTTTCTGAATTAATCACTCTTGGCGAAAATATAGGTCTGGAAAATTTAGCACGTATGCGGAAACAAGATATAATTTTTTCTATATTAAAACAACACTCAAAAAGTGGAGAAGATATATTTGGTAATGGAGTTTTAGAAATATTACAAGATGGATTTGGATTTTTACGATCCTCTGATAGTTCTTACTTAGCAGGTCCTGATGATATTTATGTTTCTCCCAGTCAAATTCGTAGATTTAATTTACGTACAGGTGATACAATTGCTGGAAAAATACGTCCTCCTAAAGAAGGAGAACGATATTTTGCTCTTTTAAAAGTTAATGCAGTAAATTATGATAAACCGGAAAATGCTCGTAGTAAAATTTTATTTGAAAATTTAACACCATTGCATGCAAATTCTCGTTTAAGAATGGAAAGAGGAAACGGTTCTACTGAAGATCTAACGGCTAGAGTATTAGATTTAGCTTCTCCTATTGGAAGAGGACAACGTGGTTTAATAGTAGCACCTCCAAAAGCAGGTAAAACTATGTTGTTACAAAATATTGCACAAAGTATCGCTTATAATCATTCAGAATGTGTTTTAATGGTATTGTTAATAGATGAGAGACCTGAAGAAGTAACAGAAATGCAAAGATTAGTTAAAGGAGAAGTAGTAGCTTCTACTTTTGATGAACCAGCTTCAAGACATGTACAAGTAGCTGAAATGGTGATTGAAAAAGCGAAAAGACTTGTTGAGCATAAAAAAGATGTAATAATTTTACTTGATTCTATTACTCGTTTAGCTAGAGCGTATAATACGGTTGTACCTGCTTCTGGAAAAGTATTAACAGGGGGTGTAGATGCAAATGCATTACATAGACCTAAAAGATTTTTTGGTGCTGCAAGAAACGTAGAAGAAGGTGGTAGTTTAACTATTATAGCTACAGCATTAGTAGATACTGGTTCTAAAATGGATGAGGTGATTTACGAAGAATTTAAAGGAACTGGTAACATGGAATTACCATTATCCAGAAAAATTGCAGAAAAACGTGTATTTCCTGCCATTGATTATAATCGTTCAGGAACTAGAAAAGAAGAATTATTAACTATACCTGAAGAATTACAAAAAATGTGGATTTTACGAAAAATTATTCATCCTATGGGAGAAATTGATGCTATGGAATTTTTAATTAATAAATTATCTATGACAAAAACCAATCATGAATTTTTTGATATGATGAAACGTTCTTAATTTAGATTAATATATTTTAATTTATTTCATATTAATAATAGTATTATAAATATTTTAATAATATTTATTACAAATAATACATAAATTATATATAAATAAAATTTATAAATAATTTATATTAATTTATTTAAAAATACATACATAACATAGTATTTTTTTTTGTTTTTTAATTTAAAAATTATACAAAATCTAAATAATAATATTTTAATTTCAAGTTTTTTTGATATAACTGATATATTTTGATTTACTTTATTATATATTTAGTATAAATACTAAAATTAAATACAGAATCCTGAAAAAAAACTAGACATTATACTATTATTTTAATAAAATATTTATTTAAAGCTGTAGCTACGCGCCCGTAGCTCAGTTGGATAGAGCAATACTTTCCGAAAGTATAGGCCTCAGGTTCGAATCCTGTCGGGCGCACCATGCAATATTAGTTTATAAATAATTTATTTTTTTTATATTTTTTTAATTTTTATTTTTTGGTGGTTATAGCTCAGTTGGTAGAGCTCTGGATTGTGATTCCAGTGGTCATGGGTTCAAATCCCATTAACCACCCAAAAATTTTTATAATATAATAAATAAAAAAGAATTAATTTTTATTGTTTAAATTTAATTAATATATATTACTACGGCGAATAGCGCAGCTTGGTAGCGCAACTGGTTTGGGACCAGTGGGTCAGAGGTTCAAATCCTCTTTCGCCGACCAAATTATTTTTTATATTTATAGATCTTTCTTTTCATTTTTTTTTATATCTAATAGTTTTTCTAATAAAGAATTGTTATTTGATTTTTTTGAAATATAAATTTTGTCCCAACCTAAATTTTTAGCTAAGATTTTTAATCTTATACTAATTACTAATAGATTACATTGTAAAAACCATGATTTAGAATTACGAGATGAAAAAATTTTGTATAATGCATGTAAAGTTGTACTATTTGTAACAACTATCGTGTCAATTTTTTTTTTTTTCCATTTTTTAGTTTCTTTTTTGGAATCAATTTTTTTTATTTTTCTTTTGTAACATTCGATAAGAATAACGTTTGCTCCTTTTGTTATAAAAGCATTTTTTAATATATTTCTTCCTTGATTACCTTTTAATATAAGAATTGTTTTTTTTTTAATTATTTTTAAATCTATTAATTTTAATAAGTTTTCACTATTTTCAATTAATATAGGATATTGAGATTTTTTTCCAGTTTTTTTTTGAAATAGAAGAGAAGATTCTTTTCCTATAGTATAGTATTGTACATCAGAAGGCCATGGTATATTTAAACTTTTTAAATACATACTAGCATATTCAATTGCTTTTTTAGAAGTCATGCAAATAATTGAATTTTTACTTATTGTAGAAATAATTTTAGATAAATATTTTAGTCCAATGCCAGGATAAAAGTTAAGAATAGGAAGAGACCAAGCGGAAATACCAATTAATCGTAGTTTTTTTTGTAGTTCTATGGATTCTAAATGTGGTCTTGTAATTAATATTTTCATTTTGTATTATTTTTTTCTTATATTAATTTGTTGTAATATTTTTCTAGCTCCTTTTTTCAATAATTCTTTAGCTAATGAATATCCAATTTTTTTTGCAATATTTAATGGTCCAATACGTTCTCCTTTTAATATGATATTTCCATTAGGTAATCCAATAAATCCACGTAACCATAATTGTTTATTTTTTAGAATTGCATAGCTACCAATAGGTATTTGACATCCTGAATTTAATTTTTTACAAAATGCTCTTTCTGCTGTAATTTCTATATTAGTTGTTTGATCATTTAAATGTTTTATAAGACAAATAATTTTTTTATCATTAGATCTAGACTGAATACCAATTGCTCCTTGTCCACAAGATGGAAGAGATTGTTCAGCAGGAATAATTTGAGTAATACGATTTTTTAATCGTAAACGAGTTAAAGCTGCTTTTGCTAAAATTATAGCATCGTATTGACCTTCATCTAATTTTTTTAATCTAGTTTCAATATTTCCTCTAATAGGAATTATGATTAAATCAGGACGATAAGAAACCAATTGAGACTGTCTTCTAAGACTAGAAGTTCCAATTTTTGCTCCATTTGGTAAGGAATCAATTGAATTGTAATAATTAGATATAAATACATCTAATGCACTGTCTCTTTTACAAATACTAGCAAAACATAATTCTTTTGTTATTTTAACTGGTACATCTTTCATGGAATGTATAGCTATATCTGCTTTATTTTCAATTAGTGCAATTTCTAATTCTTTCATAAACAAACCTTTTCCACCAATTTTAGATAGCGATTGATCTAAAATGATATCACCATTTGTAGTTATTGGAACAAGGTATATATACCAATCTGGATAAAATAATAATAATTTTTTTCGAACAAAATTTGCTTGTATTAAAGCTAGTGGACTTTTTCTAGTAGCAATTCTAAGTATTTTTTTTTCCATGCTTTTTATTATTTTTATTAATTAATAATTTATTATTGATTATTTCAATTTATTAAAAATATTTAGTAAATTATTAACTTAATTATTTTTTTTATAAATGAATATTATTAATATCTTATAAAATATTAATTCATGTAATATAATTTTATTTTTTTTGATTAAAATAAAAAGGAACATTACATTCTAAAAAACAACATTGTGATATAATAGTCCAAAAATTAATATCAGTTCTTTTGCATATCCAATTTTGATTTTTATATTGAAAGTGATATCCTGTATCTTTGGTTGCCATCCATATTTCTTGTAAAAATTCTTGTTTATTAATAATAATTTGATTCTTATTTTTAAATTCTATTATTAACATATTGTATTTAATTTCACAATCAATTTCATGTGAGTTTATATAAAAATCTAAATAATTTTGTATTTGTAACATTACATGATCGACTAACTGATGGTACTGATTGTTATCCATTTGCATAGATACCTTTCTTTCACATTATTTATTTTTATAGTAATGTAGATAAATAAATATTATATTTTTAAAATTTAATTAGATAATTAATTATATAAATTTATTATTTTAAATAATATAGTAATATTAAGGATAATAAATGAACAATAAAAAATCAACAAAAAAAATAGAGTTTACAAAAATGCAAGCTTTAGGTAATGATTTCATGATTATTAATGCTACTAATCAAGTATTAAATTTATCTAAAGAGATGATTTCTAATTTGTCTAATCGAAATTTAGGAGTAGGATTTGATCAATTATTATTAATTGAAAAAAGTAACAATAATAACATAGATTTTTTTTGTCGTATTTTTAATGCTGATGGAAATGAAGTATTTCAATGTGGTAACGGGATACGTTGTTGTGCTCTATTTATATACTATAATAAATTAATAAATAAAAAAATGTTTTCTATTGCTACTAATAAAAAAAGAATGATATGTAAAATATTAAATAATAACAATGTAATTGTAGATATGGGAGAACCTGAATTTATACCTAGTAATATTCCTTTTTTATGTTCTAAAATTAATAATTATTATTCTATGTATGTAAATAATCAGGTGATTTATTTTGGGGTGGTTTCTATAGGAAATCCTCATTGTATTATTATTGTTAAAGATATCAATGATCCTAATATTAATGTATTAGGACCTATAATAGAAAAAAAATCAATATTTCCGAATTATATTAATGTTGGATTTGTTCAAATATTACAAAATAATCATATAAAACTTCGTGTATATGAGAGAGGAGTAGGTGAAACACAAGCTTGTGGTAGTGGAGCATGTGGAGCGGTTGCTGTTGGAATTAATCAACAATTACTATGTTCTAAAGTAAAAGTAGATTTAATTGGTGGAACACTTATAATTAATTGGAAAGGTATGGGAAGTTCTCTTTATATGGATGGTCCTGCTATTCGGGTATATGACGGAATTATTGATATATAGTTATTAATATAATTTTTTTTAGATTATATAGTTTATATATAATGATTTTTTTTATTATAATATATATAATTATAGAAAATTTTATTTATTTTAAATATAAAATATATAATATTTTATTATTTATAAATATAATATATTAATTTTATTTATTATTTTTTAGGAGTTCCTGTGCAATTTTTTCAAAAATTAACAGTATTAGTTAATTTTATAAAAAAAAAAATAAAAAAAAAATACTTCCAATCGTAGATATCGATAAAATGAAAGAAAAAATGTATATTAAGCAAGGAACAATAGAATTTTATTCTGTGACAGCAGCTTTATTTTCAGCAGGTTTGTCTAATTTTGCAATATTATATTCTGTACAACCAATTTTACCTTTATTTTCAAAAGAATTTCATTTAACTCCTCTTCAAAGTAGTTTTTCATTATCAAGTTCTACTATTATGATGGCTATTGGAATGTTATTTATAAGTCCTATATCTGACATGTACGGTCGTAAAATTGTTATGACAGGATCTTTATTTTTAGCTTCTATATTTACAATTTTATGTTCTATAATGAATAGTTGGGAAGGAATTATAGTTATTCGAATTTTAACTGGTTTGTCTTTAAGTGGTGTAGCAAGTATTGCTATGACTTATTTAAGTGAAGAAATGCATTCTAGTGTTTTACCTTTTTCTATAGGATTATATATTAGTGGAAATACTATTGGTGGTTTTATTGGTAGAATCATGACAAGTATATTATCAAATATATTTTCATGGAATATAGCATTAATGTTTGTTGGTTTTTTTTCTTTATGTGGTTCAATATTATTTTTATATTTATTGCCAGAATCTAAAAATTTTAAGTATAATTTATTTGTTTTAAATAATTTAATTAATAATTTTATGTTACAGTGGAAAGATTCTATCTTATCAACATTATTTATTATTGGTTTTATTTTGATGGGTAGTTTTATAACTATATTCAATTATATAGGATATCGATTGTTGGTTAAACCTTTTTGTTTAAATCAAGGATTAATAGGATTTCTTTCGGTAGTATATTTAGTGGGAGTATATACTTCTCCTAAAGCAGGAATTTTAATAAAAAATTATGGTCGTATTAGTATTTTGAACATATCTTTATTAATCATGTTTATTGGTTTATTAATAACTGAAATAAATTATTTATTATGTGTAATCATAGGTTTGACATGTTTTGCTGGAGGTTTTTTTGCTGCTCATTCTATAGTTAGTAGTTGGGTTGGGCATCAGTCTAAATTACTAAGAAGTTATGCTTCATCATTATATTTATTTTTTTATTATCTTGGTTCAAGTATTTTTGGAAGTATTGGAGGTTATTTTTGGTTTTTTGGTGGATGGTTAGGAGTTTCTATTTTTGTTATTAGTTTATTAGTTATTTCTTTTTTATTAATAATGAATTTAAAATTAATATTATATACGAAATAGTAAAAAAAAGTATTTTATACAATAAATAATTTTATAATTTATTAAAATATATCATTAAAAAATAAATGTGATTTTAAATCATAGAATAATTATTTTTTACTTTAACATTTTTAATAAAAAATATTGTGTATAAAATAATATTATTGATATATGTTAATGAGTATTATTTATTCCTCAATTTTTAATAATATTTTTATATAAGTATTTTTTTTTGTATTAATTTATTTTAAAAAAAAATATTTTTTATTAGTTTTTTATATTAATTATAAGATATTGATTAAATTTAATATTATTATGATCATTAATACTAATTAAGTTTATTAATAACATTTTTATCGATAAATGAAAAAAGATTATTAATTATAAACATATTATATTCATGTTAATATAATTCTAACAAATTAAGTTAATACAAGATCTAGATAAAAAAATTAATTATTAGTAATTAAATTAATAATGATATCTATTAATGTTTTATTACTTATATTAATTTTTTATATTTTGATAAAATTCTTATTTTTTTGAATCTTAATTAATCGTTTTATATATAAAAAAAAATGATATTTATTAAATTAAATAAAAAATAGAAAATATATTAAAGCTATTAGCAATATTTTATTTTAATTAAAATTAATTATTATTAATAATAAAAAATATTTTAAATATTAATGATAATAATATATTAATAAAAAAAATATTAATATTATATATATGTTATTAATATTTTTACATATATTATTTTGAATAAATTAATTATTTTATTTTAAAATATTGTAATAGAATTAATTTTTATATTAATAATTTGTTGTATGAAAATATATTTTATTGTTAAATTATTTTGATAATAATAAAATTATTTCAATAATAATTTATGTATTTTAATACTATCAATTTTATTTAAAAGAAAAAAAAATAAAAAAATGTTTATTTTTTTTTATTGATTTTTTTTATAAAAATTTTTCTTATTTATTCATTATAATAATTAAAAGTTATGTATATTAAAGATAACTATTTGAGTTATATTCTTTATATATAAATTATTATTTTTTAATATCAATAAATAATTTTGTTAACACCCTGTATGAATATTTTTTGAATTACTGAAATGTGTAATTATAAATAAATGTATAAAATATAAATTAATTTTTAATTTTACTAAATGGCAAATAAATATCAAAACGATAATTTTTAGTTTTTATTGTAGAATAGGTAATCATATTATTTAAAAATGGAGCATTGATAGGTCTTTTTACAACAACTCGATTTTCTGCTAATAGTCTAGATAGAGTTAATAATAAATTAGTATTTTTTTGTTTGCTTACAATAGATTTTATTAGATGAATATCTTTTTTAGATTTAGCAGTTTTTGTTTTTTTAGGAAACATAGGGTCTAAATATATTACATTTGGTTTTATTTTCGTATGTAGTAAAAAATATTCACTAGAAGTATATATTAATGACAATCTTTTTTTTAACCATGTTCCTATTTCAGGATCTTGAAAACCTCGATCTAAACCATTAGCTAATAAAATAGCTAATATTGGGTTATGTTCTAACATTAATACTTGACATCCTAATGATGCTAAGATGAAAGCATCTTTACCTAATCCTGCTGTAACATCTAAAATATTAGGAAAATAGTTTTTTTTAATACCTACTGCTTTAGCTATATGTTCTTTTTTAGTTTTATTCTTTCTTCTGTAGTTTAGTTCTTTAGAATTAAATTCTATCCATGTTTTTTCAATTTTTTTGTGTTGACTATTAAAAATTTTATATTTCTTGTCATCATATATTAAAGTTAAATATGTATAATCATCATGTTGTAAATGCAAAAAATAAATACTTTGATTAGTATTTTGATTTAAAATATATATTTTATAAGTTTCAATAATCAATTTAATCACCAGAAATATGTTATTATTAAAAATATTTTTTAATAATTTTTAGCTATTAATTATTTAAAAAAATCAATATAAAAAATTAATTAAAATATAAAATTATAAGATTAATACATATGTATTTTAAGAAATATTTATCTAACATTATAATTATTAAATTAAATTTATTTAATATTTTTTTAATTGTAAATCAATACTATATAACAATTATTTTTAATATTTATTGATTTTTTATTATTTTTTTTTTTTAATTATTAATTTATATTAAAGAATTAAATTAATTTATATAAAAAGATATTTTTTTGTAATAAATAACTAAAAAAAAAATATATATATAAAATACTATATTGAATATTACTTTCATGTCTTGACTAAAAAATAAAATTGCAGTACAAGAGAAATTATAGAGCTTTAACATAGGGTATAATTTTATGTCATCAATTTTACTTGACAATAATACTAGATTAATAAATATTAATGAAAGTAATAGTTTTGTAAATCTTTCAGAAAAAAAAAAAGTAAGAATTAAACATAAAATAGATCAAATTAATTCTTCTAAATCTCATGAAATAAAACATCATTCAAATAAGAAACAAGAACAAATAGTGTATTTCGTAAAACCTGTTTCTCAACATAAAATAAAATTATACGAAAAAATTTTGGATGCTCAATCTTTGGGATCAAAAATAAAAAAAGTTGAAGAAAAAAGTGATTTTGTTCCTTTATATAGAGTAATTATTCATCCAAATTATGTTGATTGTAAAAAATCTACGGTACGTGTAGGAATACTATCTTCAAAAGAATTTATAAAAGGAGAATCTGTATCTAAAAATAAAAATCATAATTTAGCAACTTCTGTTCAAACAAGATCTCAAAATATATCACATTCTCATCATTTAGTGAACAAAACTAATCATCATTCAATTAGTAAACGTCAAGCTCCACAACAAGAACTTTCAGATGAAAAACCTATTGATCTTTATGAAAGAACTACATTTTTAAGTGCTGTATTAAAAAATATTATAGGTACTGATGAAGATAATAATATTATATCCAAAAGTAGTGGAAAAAATGATTTTATTCAACATAAGATTGATTCTTCTCCAGAACAATTGTTAAAAGAAAAACAATATGAACAAGAACTAGCTAATATTAAAAAGTTTTTTTTAGAAACACATTCTAATATTAATCGAAATAATGCTCCTGAATTTATTATTTCTAATGCAGATTCAGACGATATAAATTGGAGAAGTATGGTAAAATTAGATACTTCACCTGATACATGGAGATTTTCTCATAAATTATATAATCAATTTCAAAGTTTAAAAGAAACGAAAGAACTAGATAAAAAATTTATGTTAGATTACCCTGGTTCTACTGTAAAAATAAAAAATAATATAGTTAATGAACCTACAAGACAAGATATATTAAAACAATTTAAATTAGCTTTTCCTAAATTAGAAGTTAGACAATTAATTTCTACATATGCTAATGAAGAATTGTTAGCTCCTGCATATATGAAAATGTTAACTTCTACTCCTGAATTTTTTCATTATGAACCACAAGATACAAATATTACTTATGAACTAAAACCAGTTGATCATGGATTATTAAAATTAAGTGTAATGCATACCGCTAAATTAAAATTTATTAATAAACATAATGAAATTCAATTTGTTTCTTTTGGTTTACGGGCATCTATTATATTAACTACAAATAGAAATCCAAACATTAAATATTCATATTACTTTAAGTAATAGTTTATCAAACTATAATTAAACAAAATTTTAGTAAACTAATTTAAATAGTCAAATTATTATAGTCCGAATTAATTTTTGGGCTATAATAAATTTATTTAATATTTTATTTTTTATAAAAAATATTTTAGAAATTATTAAAATAGTCAATTGTTATATATATATTATTTATATATTTAAAAAATAATATTAATATTATTAATTTTATAAATATGAATTTTTTTTTTATTTTTTATCTAATCTATTAGAAGCATATTTTATTAAATATTGCTGTATGTTATTAATTTATATTGTGATATTTTATTGTACAATAGATTTAAAATAGATAATTTAACGTAAATAAAAAAACATACTTTTTACTTTTCATGTTTAGATAAAAATTATAATTAATTATTTCCATTTTTTCTTTGTTTTGAAAGTTAGTATTAGATCTATTTTTTTTTTAACAAATATATTTATTTTTTTTTGTTTATTGAGATTGTCTAATAAATTATTAAATTCAAACTTTTTTTATGTTTTTTTTTTAAGATGTATAGTAAAGTATTGAATTAGTTGAGTTCTTTTTATTTTTTAATTAAATATTGTTTTTTTTTTGATCGTGTTAGTTAATAATAATTGTTATACAACTAAATATTAACTATGTTTTTTTTATAATGTTTGTAATTTCTACATTTAATTAAATTAAAAGTATTTGAGAAAACAATTTTTAATATTTATGTTTTATTTTTTTATTTGGTATCTCTTATATTACTATAGTAATAGTTTATTTTTAATTTTTAATTAAATTATATAATTTATATTATTTATAGAATGTAAAATTATATTTTTTTATTAAATATTTTTTAGATATAATTTATTATATTGATTTCTTAAAATTAGTATAGATAAAATTATTATAAGAATAAAATTTTAATACTGATATATTGTATAATTAATAATATTAACTAGTATTTATTTAAAATATATTGTTAATTTATTTTTTTATTATTTATAATTAATTTAAATATAAAATATATTATTAATGTTTTATAATGATCAGAGTTTATTTTTTTTTATAGGTTTGAACATGAAAAAAATAAATAATTGGAAACCAACTGCAAAAAATATTAATTTAATTAAACGTGCTGAAATTATAAATAAAATTCGATCTTTTTTTTATAATTTAAATATATTAGAAGTAGATACACCTATTTTATCTCAATTTCGAGTGTCTGAAGTTTATTTAGAATCATTTATTACATATTTTAATAAAACTAATAATGCAGCAAGTACATTATTGCATTTATGGTTAACCACTAGTCCAGAATATTATATGAAACGATTAATCTCTTCTCATATTGGACCAATATATCAAATTTGTCATAGTTTTAGAAATAATGAAATTGGAAAAAATCATCATCCTGAATTTACTATGCTTGAATGGTATCGTCCATTTTATAATATGTATGATTTAATTGAAGAAGTAGAATTGTTTTTAAAAATGATATTTTGTGTTTCTCATGTAAAAAGATTTTCTTATCAAAATATTTTTTTTCGTTATTTACAAATTAAACCCACTATTAAAAATTATATTAAATTAATAAATAAATCTCAAATACTTGGAGTTGATAATTTAGTTTTATTAAACAAAGATGGAACAACAAATTTTAATTCATTATTAGAGGTTCTTTTTTTATTTGGAGTAGAACCCTATATTGGTCATGTTTATCCAACTATTATTTATCATTATCCTGCTATTCAAGCTGGTAACGCAACTTTAAATAATTTAAATTCTAATGTAGCTGATAGATTTGAAGTTTTTTTTAAAGGTTTAGAAATAGGTAATGGATGTCAGGAATTAACTGATTATTATGAGCAAAAAAAAAGATTCGAGCATGATAATATTGAACGTATGAATTTAGGGTATCAAATATATCCAATAGACACAAAATTCCTGTATTCGCTATTACAAAATATTCCTAATTATTCTGGAGTAGCTATAGGATTGGATAGAGTAATAATGATTTTATTAAAGTGTAATCATATTAAAGATGTGATTTCTTTTTCATTACATGATAGTGTATAATAATTAAAAATAATGTGATTTCTAGGATATTAAATAATTTATTTTTTTTTTTAAGTAAGAAATTGATTTGTTTTGAATTACCAATAATTTTCAGTAGTAATATGTCCTGGTTTTTTTCGTAAATTTTTTGTTAAATGTCTTTTTTCTTGTAACAAAAATTGTGTTTCTTTGATCATATTAGGATTACCACATAACATTACATGAGAAGTATGAATATTAATATCTAATTTTATTTTTTTTTCTAAAGTATGATTATTGATTAAAGTTGGAATACGATCGTGTAAGAATTGTTTTGATGTATCTCTAGTAACAATAGTTTCTAAAATGATTCTATTTTTATATTTTTTTTGTAATTTATGTATTACAGGTAAATAAATTAAATCATGTTTATATCTAACAGAATGAATTAATACAATTTTATAAAATTTATGTATCCATTTTTCTTCTTGTAATATTGATAAATATGGACCAATTCCAGTTCCTGTGGCTATCATCCATAATATTTCGCAATGTTGAATTTCATTAATAGTAAAAAAACCAAAAGAATTTTGATTGATAATAATACTGTCATTGATTTTTTTTTTATATAAATAATTTGTCAGTAATCCTGTTTGAACTAAAGTAATATAAAATTCTAAATTAGTATTATGAGATGCATTAACATAAGAATAAGCTCTTTGTATTTTTTTTCCATGTATATCTATCATGGCTAATTTAGTAAATTGACCTGATAAAAAAGCATTAATAGGAGCTTGTACTATTATACTAAATAAAGATTCTGTCCATTTTTTATTTTGTATAATTTTTCCAGAAATCCATTTATTCATATGGTAATCTTTTTATGTTTATCAAATATAATTCAATTACTATATCAAAAAAAATAATATTTTTAAAATAAAATTTTATTTTTAAAGTATAATTTTATTATACTAAATAAACAGTTTATTAATAATGGTTCATTGATATAAGATTTTTAATCTAAATTAGTTTTTAAGATAGTATGTATAATTAATTTTTTGTATTTAGTTATAAAAATTTTATTCTTAATATAATACTTTTATAAAATAAGTAAATTACCTATCTTAAATGAATTTATGATAGGTAATTTCTTTAATACATAATATATATGTAATATACAATATTTATAAAATAAATCGACTGAGATCAGTATTAGATATTAATTGATCAAGATGTTTACTGACATATACAGGATTGATATTAATTGAGGATTCATTAGTATTATTAGATGCATTAAATGATATATCTTCCATTAATTTTTCTAATACAGTGTGTAATCTTCTAGCACCAATATTTTCCATAGATTCATTAACTTTCCAAGCCGCTTCAGCAATAGATCGTATTCCTTCTTTAGTGAAATTAATAGTAATTCCTTCTGTTTGAATTAATGCTTTATATTGAACAGTAATTGAAGCATTAGGTTCAGTTAAAATTCTTTCAAAATCATCTATAGTTAAAGCTTTTAATTCTACTCTAATTGGTAGACGACCTTGTAATTCAGGAATTAAGTCAGAAGGAGTTGATGTTTGAAAAGCTCCAGAGGCAATGAATAAAATATGATCAGTTTTGACCATACCGTGTTTAGTAGATACAGTACATCCTTCTACTAATGGTAATAAATCACGTTGTACACCTTCTCTAGAAATGTCGGCACCAGAAGTATTATTACCTCTTTTACAAACTTTATCTATTTCATCAATAAATACAATACCGTTTTGTTCTACAGAATTAATAGCTTTTTTTTTAATTTCTTCTGCATTAATTAATTTTGTTGATTCTTCTTCAATTAATAATTTCATTGCATCTTTAATTTTTAATTTTCTAGTATTTTGTTTTTTTCCACTTAAATTTTGGAATAAAGATTGTAATTGACTAGTTAATTCTTCCATTCCGGGAGGAGCCATAATTTCTATTCCCATTGGAATGCTAGCTATATTAATTTCAATTTCTTTTTCATCTAACGAACCTTCTCTTAATTTTTTTCTAAATGATTGTATAGTAGAAATAGGACGTTCATTAGTATTGTTTTTATCCCAATTATTTTTAGGAGTAGGAATAAGTACATCTAAAATACGTTCTTCAGCTAATTCTTTAGCTTTATTTTGATTTTTTTTTATTTCTTGCATCCTTATCATTTTTATTGCAGAATCAGTTAGTTCTCTAATAATAGAATCAACTTCTTTTCCAACATAACCTACTTCTGTAAATTTTGTGGCTTCTACTTTAATAAAAGGTGCATTTGCTAGTTTCGCTAATCTCCTAGCTATTTCTGTTTTTCCAACTCCAGTAGGTCCAATCATTAAAATATTTTTAGGAGTAATTTCGTGACGTAATTCATCATTTAATTGCATACGACGCCATCGATTTCTTAGTGCTATCGATACAGCTCGTTTGGCTGCATTTTGTCCAATAATAAATTTATCCAATTCTTTTACGATTTCCTGAGGAGTCATTTCAGACATAGAGTCATCCTTACTTTTCGGAAGATAATTCTTTAATTGTAAAATTGTGATTTGTGTATATACAAATATTTGCAGCAATTGTAAGTGCTTTTTTTACTATTGTAACAGCATCAAATTGAGTATTATCCATTAATGCTTTTGCTGCTGCTTGTGCATATGGACCACCAGATCCTATAGCAATTAAGTTGTCTTCTGGTTGAATGACATCTCCATTTCCTGTTATAATTAAAGAGTTTTTTTGGTCAGCAACAGCGAGAATTGCTTCTAATTTACGTAAGATTCTATCTGTTCTCCAATCTTTAGCTAATTCAATTGCAGATCTTTGTAGTTGACCTTGATACATATCTAATTTTTGTTCAAATAATTCAAATAAAGTAAAAGCATCAGCTGTTCCTCCAGCAAAACCAGCAATGATTTGATTATTATATAAAGTACGTACTTTTTTAACATTACTTTTCATTACTGTATTACCTAGGGTGGCTTGTCCATCTCCGCCAATAGCAATTGTATTTTTAATTCTAATACTCAATATAGTTGTCATAATTATTATATCTTAATACACAGTGATTGTTGTTATAGATTAAAATAATTAAAATTATTTTTTTTTTATTAAATAAATATATATAATTTTTATAAAATAATGATATATGTAATATATAAAAATTAAATTTGTATCTGTTATTTATATAATTTTTATTATATAACTATTAATTTCTTGAATTGTTTATTAATTCATAAATTAATTTATGTTACTATTATTGACATTAAATTCTTATATTGTTGATATTTATTTTTTTATTCGTTTATATAGATAAAAATCAAATATTATATTATTTTTTTTATTAATTAAATATTAATATTTAGTATATTACTTAACTAGTTAATGTTTTGCTAGAATTATATTCTAAAATATTAAATTTGAACTTTATTATCTAGTGTGATGTATTATATAATTTTATTTTCGTTACAATATAGTATTACGATATTTATGTAGTATATTATAAAAAAATAAATTTTTTACAAATGAATTAATACTATAAAGGGATTGTTATGAAAAAAAATATTCATCCAAAGATTTTTCAAATTATAGCGACTTGTTCTTGTGGTGATATAAAAAAAATATTATCTACTATTTCTAAAAATATTACTTTAGATGTATGTTCTGCTTGTCATCCATTTTACACAGGTCAACAAAGATCAGTAGATACAGGTGGTAGAATTGAAAAATTTAATAAAAAATTTCGTATTATTTAAAATAATTTATGAATGTATCTAATTAAAATAGATTGGAAATTATTTATTATATTTATTGTATATATAAATAATTTTTATTTTTTAGATAAATTGATTTACTTATTATTTATGTTGTATGTTTATCTTATTTAAAAATAATTATTTTTTATAATATAATTTTTAATAAAAATAAAAAATAAATTTTATTTAAGTATATAATGTTAATGATATGTATACTTAAATTAAATATTGAAAATGTTAAAATTAGATTTGTATTACATTTGGTGAGAAATTGTATATTGGATTGTTTAAAATCATTTTTATATGTATCTTTTAAACACAATTATGTATATATTTTTATATTTTTTTGATAGTGTTATTTTTAATAAATATATTTAGCGGGAAACGAGATTTGAACTCGCGACCCCAACCTTGGCAAGGTTGTACTCTACCAACTGAGCTATTCCCGCATATATAAATTATTTGTTTATTATATTCTAAAAATTAAATTTTTATCAAGTATTTGTTTAATAATTTTTTATTTATTTTAATAATAGATAAATGTTATTTGTTATATATTTTATTTTGATATTATATTTTTATAAAATATTTTTTATAGAATTGTAATTCTAAAATAGATTCATAAATATCATCTAATGCAGAATGATTATTTTTTTTACGAAAATTTTTTAAAATTTTAGGCTTCCATCTATATGCTAATTCTTTTATGGTACTTACATCTATATATCGATAATGAAAATATGATTCTAAATTTGGCATATATTTATGCAGAAATCTTCTATCTTGCCCAACTGTATTTCCACAAATTGGTGAAATATTTTTAGGTACCCATTTTTTTAGAAAATTAATTGTGTATGATTCTGCTTTTTTTTCATGAAATTTACTATTTTTTACTAAATCTAGTAAACCATTTTTTTTATGCATATTATAGATTGTTTTTTCCATTATTTTCAACCTATATTTAGGTTGAAAAATTGGAATGACAGGACCTATGGCTAATATTTTTAGTTGAGCATTCGTCACTAATGTAGCAATTTCAATAATTCGATGTTGTTCTGGATTTAATCCAGTCATTTCTAGATCTATCCATATTAAATTTTTTTGATTATTATTCATTTAAAAATTTTCTATATTTATGAAATAAATATTATTGATAAGATATAGAATATTAATAGTATTTTTTTTATGAGTAAACAAGTAAGTTTCTTATTTAATAATAAAGAGAAGTAAAATATATATTAAATAGTGATTATTATATTTGAATATAATTATTATACCTAAATAAAAATTTTTTACTTTTGAATATATAGTATAGTAATTAATAATTTCTCAATGATCATTACATGAATCGAGAAAAATAAATGTTAAATAATTAAATACATTTTGTATTGTAAGAATTTTATTTAGTATAATATTTTTATACAAGAATAATATTTAATTTAATATATACATTGTAGATTGATATATGATGAATATCTTTTATTTAAATTTAATTATATTGATGATTTATATCATATATTTTTATATTATTTATATATATATAATATGGTATAATTTATTATGATAACAATTTTATTGTTATATATAATACAAGTTTATAAGAATAATTCTTCGTACATTTTATTTTAATGAAATTTTTATATTATGATTCAATTATTTAATATTAATGATAGTATTATTAATATAAATATATTATATTTTTCATAAAAGTATATCATAATTTTAAGATATATTATTTCATTTTGTTATTGATTGATAAAATTAAATTACTATTTTTCTTAAAAATAAAATATGTATTTTAAATATAAATGTTATATAATATATAATTTTTATTATTTTTTTTAAGTAAAATATATGATAGTTTTATAAATATTATGTATATTTAATTAAATTAAATTTATTAATTTAATTAAATATAGTTAATTTATATTAATAATCTATTGTTTTTAATATATATAAATATATATGACGAATTTTAATTTATATAATTATTATTGTAAATATCACTTTAATTGATGAGATAATTAATTATAATTTATTTTTTTTATAAAAAAGTAAAAAAAAAATAATTAATAATAAGTATAATTTAACGTAATTTTATTACATAAATTAATAATTTCATATTGAATAATTTCTAAATATGTTGTATTAACTTTTCATATTTTGCATTTTTTTATTATATTAATATTATAAGAGAGCCTAATTATGACATTTATAGATCCAATTCAAACTAATTCATGGAAAAATTTAAAAAATCATTTTGAAGCGATAAAAAATATTCATATGAAAGATCTATTTTTTCAGGATGAAAATAGATTTAACAAATTTTCTTTATTATTCAAAAATATAATGCTAGTAGATTTTTCAAAAAATAGGATTAATGTTGAAACAATTAAACTTTTAATAACTTTAGCTCAAGAATTACATTTGGAACATCAAATTCAATCAATGTTTAATGGATGTAAAATTAATTATACAGAAAATCGTGCTGTATTACATACTGCTTTAAGAAATGATATTAATACATCTATTATTGTAGATGGTAATGATATTATGCCTAATATTCGTTATGTATTACATAAAATGAAAAAATTTTCTGAGTTAGTTATTAATGGAAAACAAAAAGGATATACTGGAAAATCTATTACAGATATTGTAAATATAGGAATAGGAGGATCGAATTTAGGACCTTATATGGTAACTGAAGCACTTCGTCCATATAAAAATCATTTAAATTTACATTATGTTTCTAATTTAGATGGAACTCATATTTCTGAAGTATTAAAAGTTATTGATCCAGAAACTACTTTATTTATTATTACTTCTAAAACTTTTACAACAGAAGAAACTATGATTAATGCATATAGTGCTAGAAATTGGTTTTTAGAAAAAACTGGTAATATTAAGTATATGAGTAATCATTTTTTAGCTGTATCTATGAATTTTGCAGAAGTTGAAAAGTTTGGAATTCATAATGAACATTTTTTTGAATTTTGGGATTGGGTAGGGGGAAGATATTCTTTATGGTCATCAGTTGGACTTTCTATTATGCTTTCTATTGGATTTGAGAATTTTATGGAATTATTATCTGGTGCTCATGATATGGATAAACATTTTCGATATACAAATTTAGAAAACAATATTCCAATAATTTTAGCATTAATTGGTATATGGTATAATAATTTTTTTTGTTTTGAAACTGAAGCTATTTTTGCTTATGATCAAAATATGCATAAATTTTCCACTTATTTACAACAATGCAATATGGAATCTAATGGAAAGTCAATAAATAGAAATGGAAAAAAAGTTTCATGGCAAACTGGACCTATTATATGGGGAGAATCTGGAACTAATGGTCAACATGCATTTTATCAACTATTGCATCAAGGAACTAAAATTGTTCCTGCTGATTTTATAGCTCCAGTATGTACACATAATAAATTAGGTGATCATCATGTTCGATTATTATCTAATTTTTTTGCACAAACAAAAGCATTAGCATTTGGTAAGTATATAGATGATCATTCTGAAGAAGTTGTTAATTATACAATTCCTATGGAATCTTTAAAAAACATTTCTAACTTTAAAATATGCGAAGGAAATAGACCGACTAATTCTATTTTAGTAAATAAAATTTCTCCTTATTCTTTAGGATCGTTATTATCTTTATATGAACATAAAATTTTTACTCAAGGAGTAATTTTCAATATTTTTAGTTTTGATCAATGGGGAGTAGAATTAGGAAAAGAATTAGCATCTGAAATTTATTTACAATTAAGAACAGGAAAATCAAACATAAATTATGATTCATCGACTCAGAATTTAATTAATATGTATAATAATTGGAAAACTTAATTTTTATTTAAGGTAAAATAAGTTATTTATATATTTTTATATAAATTAAATTAAAAAATGATATTATTAATTATATATATTTATAAATATTTTATTTTACTATTTATAAAAATAGTATTTTTTTTTAAAATATTCATTGATTTAATTTAGATATTATCTGATATATATTAAATTAATAATTTATATATTTTAATTATATTTAAATTATTAAAAAATAAAAAATAGTATATTCAATATAATATCTAATAAATTAAAATTTTTATGAATTTAAATATTAATTAATATAATTTAAAAATAAGTATTTCAAAATTAATAATATTGTTGTTTTTATATTTGATAAATATAAAAATTTTTAAATAATAGTATTGTACTTAATTATATTTAAATTATAAATGAAAAATAATAAGTTATAAATATGAATATAATTTAATAAATTAATATTTATAAATGTTATGAACACATTTTCATAATTCTTATAATTAAATATGTTAATATAAATTTGTTACATTTTTTTTAATTATTTATGAATATTATAGATTTTAATAATAAAAAACATTTATTAATGATTAAATTATGTATATATAAAAATAATATGATTGTATAATGATAATGTTATAAACTTGTTATTATTATTATTTTTATTAAATATAATTTAATTCATAAAATAATCAATGTGGAATTATATTGCAATTTTTATATTAATTTAGTTATTTTAGTAGAAATTATATAAAATAACATATATATAATAATTTATTATTTTGGAATGTTTATAATGTATATATAAAAATTATTTGAATGATTACTAATATTATTAATAATTATTCAAATAATATTTAAAATATAAATTCACTAAACTACTATTTAATAATATAACAGAATTTATTGTTATTGTTTAAGATTGTTATTTTTTTTAAGAATATTATATAGTATAAAACTTTTTATATATAATTTTTTATGTAATACTAATTAATATTTTTAAATATGATATTTTTTAATTTATTATTTTTTTTTATAATTAATATATTAACATTAATAATTATTTTAATAATAACTACTATATGAATATAAAAAATACATTACCTATTGTGATATTTTTAATGGGATCGACAGCAAGTGGAAAAACTCATGTAGTTTTACATTTAAGAAATAATTTACCTATAGATATTATTAGTGTAGATTCAGGTTTAATATATAAAGAAATGAACATTGGTACTGCAAAACCTACCATATCTGATTTATTAAAACATCCTCATCGATTAATAAATATTAGAGATCCTGTTGATATTTATTCAGTAGAAGATTTTCGGAAAGATGCTTTATATGAAATTAATAAAATAATATTAAATAAGAGAATTCCTATTTTAGTAGGTGGAACAATGTTATATTATAAATCTTTGCTAAATGGTTTAGTTTCTTTACCTTCTAGTAATTTAAATTTTCGTTCGAAAATAAAAAACAATATAATTCATGATCAAAAATCACTGTTACATCAATATTTACAAAAGATAGATTATCAATCATCATTAAGTATTCATCCAAATGATATAAAAAAAATAATACGAGCTATTGAAATTTTTTTAGCATCCGGAAAAAATTTAACTACTCATTTTAGAAAAGAATTTTATTGTTTTCCATATAATGTTTTACAATTTTTTTTAGTCCCATTTAGTAGATCTATATTACATAATAGAATTGAAAATAGATTTAAAAATATGCTAGATATGGGATTTGAAAAAGAAGTTGAAAAGTTGTTTAATAGAGGTGATTTACATTTTAATTTACCTTCTATACAACATTTAGGATATCGTCAAATGTGGAAGTATTTATCTGGTAAATGTACATACGATGACATGATTTTTAAAAGTATTTGTTCCACTAGACAATTTGCTAAAAGACAAATTACTTGGTCTCAAAAATGGAAAAATTTGTTTTTTATTGATAGTGATAATTTAGATTTATCTGTAACTCTTATATATAATATAATATCAGATTATATTAATAAATTTAATTAAAATATTAATTAATAATTATAGTATTAAAATTATTATTTTAACAAACATTCAATATATATTTATTTGTTGCTATTATAGTATGAATGATCGTTACTGTTGATATTGTATTTTCATGTTAATTTATTTTTTGATTAGTAATATTTTACTATTTTTAACTTAATTTAATAATTTATTTTGTAAACAACAGAATTATTGTATAATTTTAAGATTATTTAAGCTTAATTTTAGTTAAAGATGATGGGATTTATTCGCTATATTAAACTTGATATGGTATATATATAATTATATTATAATTATCATACGTTTTCTATGGAGTATTAAATGCCTTGGAATCAACCCAATAATAATCAACCTAATTTTAATCCTTGGAAAGATAAAAAAAATAATAAAAATATAGTAAAAATTAAATGTTTTATTATTTATTGTACAAAAAAAATGTTAAATATTTTAATTATGATTAAAAAAAAAATGTACAATTGTTGTAATATTCAGTTAAATAATAGAATTAAATATGCTATTTTGTTTTTTTTATTATCATTTTTTTTTATATGGATAATAAGTAGTTGGTATATAATTAAATTTAATGAAAGAGGAGTTGTGACAAATTTTGGAAAATTTAGTTGTATATTATCACCTGGTGTTTATTGGAAACCAAGATTTATTACAAAAATTAAAATTGTTGATATTCATTCTATAAAAAAAATATTTTCTTCAGGAATAATATTTACTACAGAAAAAAATGTTATTTTTACGAAAATGAAATTAGAATATATTGTAATTGATCCTGTATCGTATTCTTTTTCTTCAGTTCAACCTTCTCATATACTTCATCAAATTTTAAATAGTGAATTATATAGTTTATCTGATTATATTTCTATGCATGATATATTTTTTCATAATTTAAAATTGATTAATAATCATATTAAAAATAAAATACAAAAATCTATTAGCAATTATCAGTTAGGGATAAAAATTTTAAATGTATATTTTACTAAAATTTCTGTTCCTAAGTTAATTACAAGTAATTGGAATGAGTTAAATTTAGCTAAAGCATATAAAAAAAAATGTATCAGGGATGCAGAAAATTATTCTAAAAGAGTTTTAAACGTAGCGCATGAACATGAAAGAAAAATGTTTCGAGAAATTGAATTCTATAAAATACGTAAATTTTTAGAAATAAGAAAATAAAATATTATTTATATCTAAAATTGTTGTTATTTGTTTATATTTAATGTTAATAAAATCAGTATTATTGATTGTTTTTATAATGTGTTGTATTAGTTGTTTTTATGTATTAAATGTTAGTATTTAAGTTTTTTTTAATAAAAATATTATTTTTTTGTTGAATATAATTATATATATTTAATTATAATTACATATTATATTAATAATCATATTTAGTAATATTCTAGAGGATTCAATGAATATAAATAAAGTAATATTTGCTTTTTTTTCTACTCTTTGTATATTTTTATCTTCATCTTTTTTTATTGTCCACGAAGGACAACGAGCAATTATATTGCATTTAGGTAAAATTGTTGTTAATCATAGAAAACATACACAATTATTTTTACCTGGATTACATGTAAAAATACCATATATAGAATCTGTTAGACTATTTGATTCTCGTATACAAACAATAGATAATCATGGAAAATGGTTTATAACTAAAGATAAAAAAAAAATATATATAAATATTTATATTCAATGGAAAATTAAAAATTTTAAAAATTTTTATTTATCTACTATAAATCAAAAAAAAAGTATAATTAAATTGTTAATTATTAATCAATTAAATAATTTATTGCAAAATCAAATAAGTAGTCTAAACTTTAACAAAATAGGAATTCATACATTTTCTCTATATAAGTTAAAAACTCAATTACTTGTAAAGCCAATTTCAGAAAAAATAATTAATTTTATTAATACTGATAAAACGGATACTCATGATATTCATTTAATAAATAAAATACAGTATCAGAATAGCAATATTTATAAAAGTATTCATAAAAATAGTAATTTAGAATCTTTAGGAATCAAAATTTTAGATATAAAAATTCAAAATTTTAGTTTTCCTATAAGTAATTTTAGTACGGTATTTTGTTATGTACATGATATGTGTAATACTATTGCTAATAGTTATCGTTCTAGTGCTATAGAAGAATCTGAGAAGATTAGATCTTTATCTCATATACAAGCTACAAAAATCTTGTCTTCTATGAAAAAAAAATTAATGATTTTTAAATTAAAAAATGATTTATAATAATAAAATAGTAATTTGTAATTGCAATAGTTAAAAACTTTGAAAATTAGATGATAGTATATAGATAGTAGTATATTAAATAAATTATTAATATATATATATAAATTACATATTATGATGTATATATATACTATTAATAATGTTATATATAAGTAAATTTAAAATTAAAATATAAGATAAATAAATGGGAAAAAATATTATAATTATAGGAACACAATGGGGTGATGAAGGAAAAGGTAAAATTATTGATTTACTGTCTCCTAACGTAAATTATATTGTACGATATCAAGGTGGGCATAATGCAGGTCATACATTAGTTGTAAATAATAAAAAAACGGTTTTGCATTTATTACCTTCTGGTTTATTACATAATCATATTTTTGGAGTAATTGGTAATGGAGTAGTGATATCTCCTCGTGATTTATTAAATGAAATTCGAATGCTTCAAAAACAAGGTATTTATAATTTGCAAAATAGAATTATGATTTCTGAATCTTCTCCTTTATTGTTAGAGTATCATGTTGCTATGGATCAAGCTCGAGAAAAACGTTTGCATTCAGTAGATGATAATAATAGTAATGGAAATACGACAATTATTGGTACCACTGGTAGAGGTATTGGTCCTGTATATGAAGATAAAGTAGCTCGTAGAGGTTTGAGAATTGGTGATTTAAAAAATATACAATTATTTTCTGTAAATTTAAGAAAAAATGTTAATTATTATAATTTTTTATTATCCAATTATTATCATTCTAAAGTGGTTAATTATGATGTTATTATTAAAGATATATTAAGTGTTCGTGATGATTTATTGAATATGATTCAAGATATTCCAAATACATTAGATATAGCCATGAAAAATGATAAAAAAATAATGTTTGAAGGAGCTCAGGGAACATTTCTTGATATTGATCATGGAACGTATCCATATGTTACTTCTTCAAATAGTATTTCTGGAGGAGTTTGTTCTGGAGTTGGTGTAGGTCCTCTTGCAATCGATTATATTTTAGGTGTTACTAAATGTTATACTACTAGAGTAGGTTTTGGTCCATTTCCTACAGAATTATTTGATGAAATAGATTTACATTTTTTTAATATTGGAAAAGAGCTAGGATCTAGTACAGGAAGAAGAAGACGTACTGGTTGGTTAGATATAGTTGCATTACGTAGATGTATACAAATAAATTCTTTATCTGCTTTATGCATGACTAAATTAGATGTATTAGATGGGTTAAAAGAAATTAAAATCTGTATTGCTTATAAATTATCAAATGGTACTCAAATTACTTGTACTCCATTTTCTGTGGATGAATGGAATAATTTATCTCCTGTATATAAGATTCTTCCTGGTTGGTTAGGTAGTACCGTTGGTGTCCGATCATTTAATTTATTACCTTTAGAAGCGAAAAACTATATTTTAGAAATTGAATCTATGGTAGGTATTCCTATTGATATGATTTCAACAGGACCAGAACGAAATGATATAATCATATTAAATAATCCATGTTTATAATATTATTGTCTTATCACTATATTTGTATAATTTAAAAAATTAAAAAAATATTAAATAATATATGTATATGTATTTTTTAAAATAATATTAATATAAATTTTATTGTTTTTTATTTAAATTAATAATTAAATAATAATTATTAATTATATATATATTAATACAGTAATGAAATATAATATAATTTTTGTAATTTTATTTTAATTTTTAGTTTAGTATTTGGAGTTAGCATGACGGTAGTATCTGCCTACCATATTAAAAAAAATTTAAAAAATAAGAATATATTACCTGATTCACAACTAATATATAACAAGTTGTACAAAACTAAAAAATTAATAAATAGAAAAAAATTAGCTCTAATTTTTAATATTTCTACTACAATTCATAAAAATATTTTTTATAAAAAATTGAAATCCATGGAACAAAATGGAATGATTGTAAGTCAATCTAAATATTTTTATACTTTACCTGAATTTTTAAAATTTTTTACTGGAAATATTATAGGTCATAGAGATGGATATGGATTTTTAAAAACAAATATTTCTAAACAAGATATGTGGATTTCTATTGAGAACATGAAATTATGTATTCATGGAGATTTTGTTTTAGCAACTAATTCGTTTTCTTGTAAAAAAAATAAAATAGAAACTAAAATTATTAAAATACTTAAACCAAATATTCATGCAATTATTGGACAATGTATCATAAAAAAAAATCAAATACTTGTGGTTCCTTATGATAATCGTTTTTGTTTTATGATATTAATTATTAGTAAAGTACATACTATTACTAATGGATCCATAGTATCAGTAAAGTTATTACGTCGTTCTATACGAAAATCTTTAGCTTTAGGACAAATTTTACGTGTTATTGGACATGCAATGAATCTTAAATTAGCAATTAAGATAGCTATTCATAACTATTCAATTTCAGATGTATGGAATCAGAATATCCACAAAGAATTAAATACTATTCGTTGTACAAGTTTGTCAAAAATTGATTTTCAAAATAGAGTAGATTTACGTCATCTTCCTTTTATTACCATAGATGATGATTATGCAAATGATTTTGACGATGCTATTTATTGTCATAAAATTAATAGTTCTACATGGAATATAAAAATTGCAATTTCTGATGTTAGTTATTATGTTCATCCTGGTAGTGCTTTAGACAAAGAAGCACAAAAAAGAGGAAATTCAATTTATTTTCCTTCTAGGGTAGTTCCTATGTTACCTGAACAATTATCTATAAATTTATGTTCTTTATTGCCACATGTAGATAGATTAGTTTTAGTATGTGAAGTAAAACTATCTACTGAAGGAAAAATTATATCATATTATCACTATGAAGCTATTATACGTTCTCATGGTAGAATGACTTATTCTGAAATTGATAAAATATGGAAAGGAGATAAGTTATTAATTAAAAAATTTAATTATTTATTGTTAGAATTCAATAATTTAAAAAATTTATATACATGTTTAAATCAATCTACAGAATTTAAAAAAGGTATTTTTTTTAATATTATAGAGCCAAAATTTGTATTAAATACGAATGGAAAAATAAAAAATATTTATCTTCAATGTGGAAATAAAGTAAATAAATTGATTGAATTTTGTATGATTCTTGCAAATACTGTATCGGCTATGTTTCTTGTAAAATTTCATGAATCTACTTTATTTAGAGACCATGATCCTCCTAGTATAAATAATATAATAAAATTAAAATTAATATTAAAAGAATTAAACGTAAATTGGTTAATAGAAAAGAACCCAAGTATTTTTCATTATAATCATTTATTAAAAACAATTTCTCATAGAAAAGATTATCATATTATTCAATTGTTAGTATTACGTTCTTTAAAACAAGCTGTATATGATTCTGAAAATAGAGGACATTTTGGTTTGTCTTTATCAGCATATGTACATTTTACTTCTCCAATTCGTAGATATTCTGATTTATTATTACATCGTTCCATAAAATATTTATTAAAAAATCATAAAAATTATTTAAGTAAGAATAATTCTTTAATAGGAAGATTTCATTATAATGTTAATAGAATAAGTAAAATAGGTAATTTATGTTCTATTACAGAGCGATGTACAGATGAAGCTGTAAGATTGGTATTTGATTGGTTAAAATGTGATTTTATGCATGATAAAATTAATCATTCTTTTCAAGGTATGATTGTCAGTATTACTAGTATAGGTTGCTTTATTCGGTTAACTAATTTTTTGATAGATGTTTTTTTACATATTTCTAAATTAAACAATGATACATATATTTTTGATGCTCAAAAGTATATGTTAGTAGGTCGATATACAGGATTTAAATATCATTTGGGTGATATATTACATGTTTGTATTAAATCAGTTCATATGATTAATTATAAAATAGAAGTAGATTTATTAAAGTAATTTTTAATTATTATTGTTGTATAACATTGATGTTATGTATGTTTTTTAAATTATATATTATAATTTAAATATATTTAATTAGATTACTAATATTATTTTGAAATCTTATATATGATATTATATTTTATATAATATTGTGTATCTATAAAGTATAGATATTTTTTTCTATGATACGAAATAAAATATTACGTTGAGTAGAATATATTATTTAATTATATTTTGTATATACAAAATTTTTTTTTTGAAGGAATATATATTTTATGAGACATTATGAAATTTTAATTATGGTTCATCCTGATCAGAGTGAAAAAGTTAGTAGTATGATTGATCAATATAAAAAAATTATTTATGATCAGAATGGAAAAATATATCGTTTAGAAGATTGGGGAAGACGTCAATTAGCATATTCTATTAATAAACTACATAAAGCTCATTACGTATTAATGAATATATTTACTAATACTATTGTTATTAAGGAATTAGAAAAAATATTTCGATTAGATGATGGTATTATTAGAAATATTATTTTATTAATGAAAAAAGCAATTATTGAATCTTCTCCAATGTTAAAATTAAAAGATAAAGATGAATACAAAGATAAAGGAAATGTTATTATTCATCATAAATTGGCAAATATATCTAAAGTAAATAAAGTTGCATTGTAATATTAATTAATATTTCTAAATTAATAATTTTTAAATGCATAAGAAATTATTTTTTTAATTAACAAGTAATAGTTCATAAATAATTGGAGAAACTTATGGTACGTTATTTTCGTCGTCGTAAATTTTGTCGATTTACTGCTGAAGGAATTACAGAAATAGACTACAAAGATATATCTATGTTAAAAAATTATATTACAGAGAGTGGTAAAATTGTCCCTAGTCGTATTACTGGGACTCGTTCAAAGTATCAACGTCAATTAGCTCGAGCTATAAAAAGAGCACGTTATCTTTCTTTGTTACCTTATACAGATCAACATCAATAATATAATATATATTAAAATTATAAGTGAGTATTTATGCAAGTAATTTTATTAGAAAAAATAGATAAACTTGGAAAAATTGGAGAATTAATACAAGTTAGATCAGGTTATGCTCGTAATTTTTTAATTCCTAAGGGTAAAGCTGTTATAGGTACTAAAAAAAATATTGAATTATTTGAAATACAGAGAAAAAAAATTGAATTAGAAAAAATAAATCAGTTGTCTTTAGCTAAAATTAGGGCTGATAAAGTAATTAATTTAGGATTAATTCACATTTATGTAAAATCAGGAGAAGAAGGTAAGTTGTTTGGTTCTATAGGAGCTAGAGATATTGCTAATCGTATTAGTGAATTAGGGGTATTAGTGAAAAAAAGTGAAATTAAGTTATCTTCTGGATTAATAAGAAATATTGGAATTTATGAAGTAATTTTTCAACCACATTTAGAACATACTATTTCAATAAAAATTAATGTTAGTTCGTAATTGTTTAGAGTGAAATTATATTAATATAAAAGTTTTTTTATATTGTTTATAGATAATTTTTTTATTGTATTAATTATATTAAAAATATTTTTATTTATTATATATCATAACATTTATTTATTTTTTTATTAATTTGTTATGTTATTTTAAAATATTTATAAAATTGTATGATCTAAATATTAAATTAAAATATTATATGGAATAATTATGCTAAAAAAATTAGTTTTTCTTATTCGTCAGGCAGGAGATAGAATAAGATATATGTATGAAAATGAATTTTCCAGTAAGATTTTTTATAAGGAGAATCAATCACCTGTTACTGATGCAGATTATGTTTCTCATGAAATTATTATAACAGGATTACAAGAATTAACACCAGATATTCCTGTTTTATCAGAAGAAAATTATGCTGATCATACTGATTATAATGATTTTGATAAATATTGGTTGATAGATCCATTAGATGGAACTAAGGAATTTATTAATCATAATAATGAATTTACTGTGAATATGGCTTTAATTGAATATGGTATTCCAGTTTTGGGATTAATATATGCACCAATGTATAATACCTTATATTATTCTTGGAATAATTCTGCTTGGAAAGAACAAAATAACATTATAGAAAAAATTAGAGTAATTGATCATGATCCACCTAATATAGTTGTAAGTCGTTCCCATGATAATCGTTTATTAGATCAGTATCTTCAGAATATTAATTTTAATCAAATAATTAGATTAGGTTCATCTTTAAAATTTTGTTTAGTAGCTGAGGGGAAAGTACAATTATATCCTAGATTTGGAAAAACTTCAATATGGGATATAGCAGCTGGACATGCAATTATTATAGCATCAGGCGGATATATGCAGAGTATACAAATAGATAAAAGAATTAATTATATTTTATCTTCTTCTAATTTTTCTGTTATTAATCCAAGTTTTTATGCATCTTCGAAATTGATCAAATAAATTTTTTATTTAAAATGAGAATTAAATAAACTAATGTATAAATATATTTATTTAAAAATTTTTGTAATGTATTTTGTGTTTAATTATTCATTAATTTAATCAATGTAATTGATTCTATTATCAATAAATTAATATAGTATTTTTAAACAATTTTATATATTAATATTATGATATTGAGTAAATATTTATATTTTAATTGTATAAGATAACTTATAATAAAATGTATATAAAATATATAATTTATGAATTTCATATTTATTAAATAATTATTTTTTTATAATTTAGATTGAAATTTTTTTTCTAATATTATTCATGAATTTTATTCTACAATCTAAATTATAGATACTATTGTAAATATTCGAAACTAAATTAATAAAAATTTATGTTTAAAAATATAATGAATAAAATTAATTTTAAAATATTGGATACAAGAATTGGAACAGAGTTTCCGTATCCTCAATATATAACTCATGGTTCATCTGGTTTAGATTTAAGAGCATGTATTCATCAAGAAAAAATATTTATTCCAAATGAAACATATTTATTACCTACAGGAATTGCTATTCATATTGTAGATACATCTATTACTGCTATGATTTTACCTCGATCTGGGTTAGGTCATAAACATGGTATTGTCTTAGGTAATTTAGTTGGATTGATAGATTCTGATTATCAAGGAGAATTGTTAGTTTCAATTTGGAATCGTAGTACAGAAAAATTTACTATTATGCCAGGAGATAGAATTGCACAAATTGTTTTTCTTCCTGTTATTCAAGTAAAATTAAATTTAGTAAAAAGTTTTTCTAATCATAAAAGTATGAGAGGAACACATGGATTTGGTTCTTCTGGAATAAAGTGATGTTTTTATTTATTGTATAGAAAAAATTGTTATTTATAAATTTAAAATTAATTTTTTTTTATATAATAACAGCCCTTATTTTAATAAAATAAGGGCTGATATTAATTTTTAATCAAAGTTCTTCTGTGTAAATATTAACTAATTACATTTAATTTTTATTTTTTTCAATTGTTTTTTGTTCTTGATTTTGAATTATTATTTTCTTTGGTTTTTCTTCTTCTGGTATATGGTATTGAAAATCTATATTTAATAAACCAAGTTTTAATTCTGCTTGATTTACTTGTATTCTGTAATTAAGATTAAAATGTATAGAAAAATTATTTGGTGGTAATCCTTTATGTAAAATCTTTTTTTTATCTGTATCATTATTAATTATAGTATTAACTGTTTTTTTTCCAGTAATTGATAATTGGTTTTTATGTACAGCAATATCTAATTCATTTTCATGATATCCTGGTATACTAATTATTAATTGGTAGTGGTTATCATCTTTTTGTATAAGATCATAATTTGGAATAGTGGATATAGGTTTTTGACCTGTAATAGTACTAAACATTTTATCTATTTCTTTAAATCTATCAGAAAAAATATCATTATTTAATTCTGGAATCAGAGAAAATGAATGGAAAGACATGTTATTCTCCTCATTTTTTTGTTTAATTTGTTTAGTGTAATTATATTTTAAATAATACTATTTTTAATATTATTACTGATCTGTTATTATTAATGAGGTCTATTTTTTTTTTTTCAATAGAGTTTTTTATTATTTTCTTAATATATTTAAATTTTAGATTGAAGAACTATATTTTTTTAAGTACAATGTTAATTGTTCCACATATGATGTAATTTTTTCTTCAATCATAAATTGGAGTAGATTTTGTATGGTAATAATTGAGAATACAGGACAATGATATTGTGTATGTATTTCTTTTATAGAAGCAATGTTGTTATATCCAATTTCATTTCGATTTAACGCTACAATTGCAGCAGAAATACGTTTTGTATTCGTTGATGATGAAGCAACAGAAAGATGATTTTTTTGTATTTGAGTAATAGATTCTCGAATGGCTGTTCCCGCCGTAATTACATCGTCTATAATGAGAATATTATTTTTTGAATTATTATTTCCAACAATAGAACCGTAATCACCATATTTTTTATTTTCTTTTCGGTTGAAAGCGTAAGGAATATTACAATTTAATTGTTTATTTAATGCAATTGCTGTAGAAACTACAATAGGAATACCTTTATAAGCGAGTCCTAATAAACTATTGAATTTTATTTTAGAATAAATGATAAGATGAGCATAAAAGTATCCTAATTTAATAATATCATTACCTGTATAAAAAACACTAGTATTAAAAAAATAAGGACTAATTCGTCCTGATTTTAACGTATATTTTCCGAATGTTAGTGCTTTTTTTTTTAAAGAAAATTCAATAAATTCTTTTTGAAAATCTAGCATAGAATATGATCCTTTATTTTTTATTTTGTTGATTACATATACCATAATAAAGAATATATTTTGAACTTTTTATTTTTTAAGAAATATTGATTTATTTTTGGCCCTTGCTGGATTTGAACCAGCGACCAAACGATTATGAGTCGTTTGCTCTTACCACTGAGCTAAAGGGCCTTTTTACGTATAATATATTATATTATAATAATTTTTTGTAATAATCCAGTAATCTTTTCATATTTTATTAAATATATTACATCTATGATAAATATTAGCAAACGTATTTTTTATTAAGTAGTATTGACTTTTTAATTAATATTTGTTATATATTTAAATTAATTGTTCCTCTGTAGTTCAGTTGGTAGAACGGCGGACTGTTAATCCGTATGTCACTGGTTCGAACCCAGTCGGAGGAGCCAATAAAAAATAAAATTATTTTTAACAAAAAATGTTTTGATTAAGTTATATGATAATATATAAAAATAAATATTATCTATAAAATTTTTTTTTTTTTTGTATATATATTTTATATATTAATTTTAATTTAAAATAAACAATATGAATTTAACAAAAAATTTTCTTTTTTATGATTATGAAACTTTTGGTATTTGTCCTGCTTTAGATAAAATAGCTCAATTTTCCTGTGTTCGTACTGATTTAGATTTTAATATAATTGATGTATCATCTTTAATATACTGTATTCCTTCTATAGATTATTTGCCTCATCCTGAATCAGTTATAATTACGGGAATTACACCTCAAGATATTTTTAAAAAAAATGGATTAAAAGAATGTGATTTTGCAAAAATAGTTCATGATTATTTTTCTATAAGTAATACTTGTATATTAGGTTATAATAATATTCAATTTGACGATGAAGTTACTAGAAATTTATTCTATCGAAATTTTTTTGATCCTTATGAATGGTCTTGGAAAAATAATAATTCTAGATGGGATATCATAAATGTATTAAGAGCATGTTACGTTATTTCTCCTGACGGTTTATTTTGGTATAAAGATAAATTTAATTATCCTATATTTAAATTAAGTTATTTTTCTAAATTAAATAATATTAAACATTTAGATGTTCATAATGCATTATCAGATGTATATGCAACTATAGAAGTGGCAAAATTATTAAAAGAAAAAAAAAATAAATTATTTAATTGTTTGTTTTATTTAAGAAAGAAACAAAATATATTAAATTTTATTCAGTATCCAGAATTGAAATTAATAATTTATATATCTAGTATATTTGGAGCTAAAAGAAACAATATGAGCATTATTGTTCCTATATTATGGCATCCTAAAAATAATAATATTTTAATTTTTTTTGATTTATTTTATAATGTATTAAATTTATTAAATATTTTAAATAGTGTAATTATTACTGATATTACTTTTATTCAGTTGTATCAATCTGGATTAAATTTTTTATATATTAATAAATGTCCATCGTTATTTTCAGAAAGTATTTTTAATAGTAAAGACTATTATCGTTTGTCTATAGACAAAAATTTAATTATTAATAATTTTCATGTTATAAAAAAAAATATACATTTCATAAAAAAAAAAATATTTAATTATTTTTCTGTTAAAACTTTTATTTCAAAATCAGATAATGTTGATTTACAATTATATAATAATTTTTTTAGTTCGCACGATAAAAAGAATATGAGATTAATACGTAATTGTATTCCAAATAAATTAGCGAATATAAAGTTATCTTTTCATGATTGTAGAATGAAAGAATTATTATTTCGATATCGTGCTAGAAATTATTTTTTTAGTTTGAGTAATGTTGAACAATTAGTTTGGAAAAAATATTGTAAAACTGTATTAAATGATCATTATTTAAAAGATTACAAGTTACTATTAAAATCACTATTTAAGTTATATAAATATAATCCAGAAAAAATATTTTTATTAAAAAAAATATATATATATTTTTTAAAGATAATGAATTTTATTTATAAATAAATATCATTTACTATAGTTGATAATTATTAATTAATATTAAATAAAATAGATTGTATAGAAATTTATAATTTATTATGAAATAAATAATTAATCATAATTTTTTTTAATTTTTTTCTATCTGTATCAAGTAACATGTTAAGTTGATTATCATTAATTATTTTGGTTTGTTCATTCATCCATTGTTTCCATGCTAATTGAGAAATTTCATTAAAAATTTTCTTCCCAATTTCACCTGGATATACTTGAAATACTAATCCTTCTAATTTCTTTTTAAAAAAAGTACAATAAATTATTCGATTTTTAATTTTTTCCATTTTTATTATTTATATTATGTAAATTTTTTAATATTATCATTATTGGTTTAGGAATACCAATTTGTTGTGGTTTGATTAAATTGTACCATATATTTTTTTCTTTTTTAATAATTTTTTTTTTGGATTCTATTGTAATTAACGTAGTATGTAATGTAAGTAAAAAATTACTTATTTTATGATGTGATGGTTTTAATGGTATTTTTTTTGTGTCAATTAATTGATTTTCTTTATACCAAGATAAAATATTAATTTCTTTAGTAAATGTTGGTAAGATAAACAAATTGCTCCATAAATTATTTATTTTACAGAGTTCTAATAAAATATAATGTTTATATTGTATAACAATGCACCAGAATTGTTTTTCAATATTTTTTTTTTTATTTTTTGTTGGATATTTGGTATAAGTTAGTGTTTTATAAGATATACATAATTTATTTAATGGACAAATAGTACACTTGGGATTAATTGGAATGCATATTAATGCTCCTATATCCATCATAGCTTGGTTAAATTTGTCAGTATTATGAATTGGTGTAATTAATTCAATCATTTTCCATAATTTGATTTCTATTTTTTTATTATTAATTATTCCTTCAATAGCGTAATATCGTAATAGTATTCTTTTAATGTTACTATCTAAAATAGAGAAGTAAAATTTAAATGATAATGATAAAATGGCTCCTGCTGTAGTTCTTCCTATTCCAGGAAACTGAATAATTGTATAAAAATTTTCCGGAAATTTACCATTATATTGTTTCATTATAATATTAGCAGTTCGATGTAAATTTTTTGCTCTATTATAGAATCCCATTCCACTCCATATATACATTACTTGATCTAAAGAGCTATTAGCTAAAGTTTGAATATTTGGAAAGATAAGTATAAATTTTTTAAAATAAGGAATAACTGTATTTACTTTAGTTTGTTGTAACATGATTTCTGATATCCAAGTATGATATACAGTATTATTTTTTTGCCATGGTAAATTTTTTCTTCCATATTGATGAAACCAATTTAATACTAATTGTGAAAATATCATAATGATTCTTAGTTTTTAATTTCTATAATTATTTATATATTTCATAAAATATGTATTTATAAAATATATGTATATTGAATATGTATTTTTAAATTAATCTTTTTTAATGGAATAAAAATTATGTTTCAAAATAATTCTACGTTTCAAAATAATAATAATAAAAATTATTCATCATTGTACTATAATAAGTCTACTGTTTGTAGAGGACGATTAACTAAATTTCAAAAACAATCTATTGTGAATTTATTTCCTTTTTTTGGTTTATCTTTTCAACATAAATATATTAATTTTATTGAAATATTTAATCGTGAATCTCCAATTGTTGTTGAAATTGGTTTTGGAACGGGAGATAATTTAATTAATATGGCTGTAAATTATCCAGAAAAAGATTTTTTAGGAATTGAACTATATTTGCCAGGAATAGCTGTTTGTATGCATCAAGCATATATTAGGAACATAAAAAACTTAAGAGTAATTTTTTATAATGCATTGGAAGTAATTCAATTTATGGTAAAAGATAATCAATTAAATCAAGTAAATATATTTTTTCCTGATCCATGGCCTAAAAGAAAACATCATAAAAGAAGAATGATACAAACATCTTTTATTTCTTTAATTGCAAAAAAATTATCAGATAATGGTATTTTACATATAGCTACAGATTGGAAACCATATGCTATTGAAATTATTAAATATGTTAAATATAATAATTTATTTCATCAATTATGTATACATGATTGTTATAAATTTAGTGTATATTCTCGTTTAGTTACTAAATTTGAAAAAAAAGGAAAAAACTTAGGTCATGAAATTTTTGAATTATTGTTTCAATGTATAAAATAAATTATTTATATAAAATATGATATAAATTATTATCTTATATGTGTATAAATATATCTAATTTAATTTTATGAATGTTATGTTATAAATATTTCTAATAGATTATTTAGAAATAATTTTCCTTTATTTGTGGTTTTCCAGTGTGTATTAGTTTGAATTAAATATTTATTTAGTATTGCAGTGTTAATTTCATTTTGAATATTTTTTGGATTAATTCCTGTATGTTCTTGAAATTTTTTTTTAGAAATAGGTTCAAAAATTCTAAAATGATTTAAAAAATATTCAAATATTCTATCTTTTAGTTCAACAGAATATATTTTTTCAATATATTTGCCATTCATAAATTGAACAATTTGTTTTTTTTTAATTATTCTTATAATTTTTCCATTATCATTAGTAATTTTACTATGTGCTCCGCATCCTATTCCTAAATAATCTCCATAACGCCAATAATTTAAATTATGTTTGCATTTATATCCTGTTTTAGAATATGCAGAAATTTCATATTGATGATATCCAGATTGTTTTAATAATTTATTTCCATTTTTAAAAATAGTCCATAATTTATATTCTGAAGGTAGTTTTGGTTTTTTATATTGAAATATTGTATTAGGTTCTATAGTTAATTGATACCAAGAAAGATGATTAGGAGAATATTGAATTGCTTGTTGTAGATCTGATATTCCAGATTGTATAGATTGTGTTGGTAATCCATGCATAATATCTAAATTAATATTAATCAATGGTACATTCATAGCTAATTCAATTGCTTTATGTGCTTCGAATTTGTTGTAGTTTCTACCTATTTTTTTTAATAGATCTGAATCAAAACTTTGGATACCAATAGAAATTCTATTAATTCCAGAATATTGATATTCAGGAATATATTCTATTTCTTGTATTTTAGGATTCATTTCTATAGTAATTTCTACTATATCAGATATGTTTACTATATTTTTAATATTATCAATTAAATACTTGATAGTATTTGGATGAATTAAACTAGGAGTTCCTCCACCAATAAAAATACTATTAATTATTCTATTTTTAATTAATGATGTATGTTGTTCTAAATCTTTTAATAAATGATATATATATTTTTTTTCCGGTATGATTCCTATGAGTTGATAAGAGTTAAAATCACAATAAGGACATTTTTTTAAACACCAAGGTATATGAATATATAAACTTAAAGGTGGTAATTTATTCATTTTAAATTAATAATAATTATTATTTATTATATTTATTTATATGTTAGGTATAATAATGTTATTATATATTGTAATTTCATTATGTATGAATATTTTTATATATTTTTTTGAAACCAACTTTCTAGAATAATCATAGCAGATATAGAATCTATTTTAGTTTTATCTAAAGATTTAAAACCATGTTTTTGAAATAAAATAGATTTTGCTTCTATAGTACTTAATCTTTCATCATGAAGTTTCACTTGTAAATAAAACTTAGTTTCTATTTGATTTGCAAATGTTTCAGCTTGATAGGTAATATTTTGTTTAGTTCCATCCATATTTAATGGTAGACCAACTACAATTATTTTTGGTTTCCATTCGAATAATATGTTAGTAATAATATTCCAATTTGGAATACTATGTTTTGATTGGATAGATTGTAATGGTTGAGCTGTGAAAGTTAATGTTTGCCCTATTGCTACTCCAATATTTTTTGTTCCAAAGTCAAATCCGATTATATACATAATGTGTTTTGTATTTTTATGATAATTAAATAGCATTCATTAATAATAATATAAAATATATTATAATTAAATTGTAGATTAATATAAAAATTAATTAGAATATATATATTATATTTTTTGTTTTTCATATATTTTTTTTTCTACAGCATTTAATAATAATTCTGTAATAGATATATTTTTTTCAGATTGAATTTCGCATATACCTGTTGGACTAGTCACATTAATTTCAGTTAATTTGTTACCAATAATATCTAAACCTACAAATATTAATCCTTTTTTATTTAATGTGGTTGATAATCTTTGTGTTATTTTTAAATCATGTTCATTTAATTTTTCTATTTTTCCTAAACCTCCAGCTGCTAAATTACCTCTTGTTTCTCCTGATTTAGGAATTCTAGTTAAACACCATGGAATTGCTTTTCCATCGATAATTATTATTCTTTTATCTCCATTTTTTATTTCTGGAATATAAGTTTGAGCTAAGCAAAAATTATTGTTTTTTTTGGTCATAACTTCTAAAACTACTGACACATTAGGATCAGATATAGTAAGGCGAAAAATAGAATCTCCTCCCATGGAATTAAGAGGCTTTAAAATAATATCTTTATTTTCATGTAGAAATTCTTTAATTTGATTTATTTGACTACTTACTAAAGTATTAGGAATAAGAGAAGGAAACCAGTTTGTGTATAGTTTTTCGTTACAGTCTCGCAAACTTTTTGGTTTGTTCAGTACTAATACTCCTGCTGATTCTGCAATTTCTAAAATATATGTTGCATATATAAATTGCATGTTTATAGGAGGATCTTTTCTCATAAAAATTACGTGCATAATAGATAATGCTACATGTTTTTCTTGTATAACATGAAAATGTTGTTTTTCTACTTTATTAGTTACTGTTAAAATTTTTGCTTTAGCATATGCTTGGTTGTTTTTTAAATATAAATCGTTTATTTCCATATAATAAATGGTATATTTTCTTTTTTGTGCTTCTAATAGAATCGCAAAACTAGAATCTTTTTTAATATTAATTTTAGATATTGAATCCATTATTATACCGAATTTGATATTCATTATTTTATTCACATTTTTGATTATAATGGATGTAATTGTTATATAATTAGTAATTACATAATTGTATACTATTATTAAATATAATAAATTATGTTATTAAACATTTATAACATTCAATTTTTTATTATTTAAATTTTAATATTAATTTTTTTTTAATATTATTAATTAACTTTCGTATTATACAGTATGAATTATTTAATTATTTAATTAATTTGTTTAATTTAACTTATATTATATACTATATAATATAATTTTTATGATTAATTTCATAATATGAAATTAAAATAAAATATTTTATTTTTTATTCGTAATTATATTCTGTACCTGAATAATTATCAAATCTAGACCAATGTCCATTAAATGTCAATTTAATTGTTCCCGTTGGACCATTTCTTTGTTTTCCTATAATAATTTCTGCAATTCCTTTAAAATCACTATTTTCATGATATATTTCATCTCTATAAATAAATAAAATAAGATCAGCATCTTGTTCTAATGATCCTGATTCTCTTAAATCAGAGTTGATAGGACGTTTGTCAGATCGTTGTTCTAATGAACGATTTAATTGAGATAATGCTATAATTGGAACTTCTAGTTCTTTTGCTAATGATTTTAAAGTTCTTGATATTTCAGCAATTTCTAATGTTCGATTTTCTGATAAAGAAGGAATTTTCATTAATTGTAAATAATCTACCATAATTAAACTTAATCCATGATGATCTCGATATATTCTTCTTGCTCTTGATCTTATTTCACTTGGTGTCAATCCAGAAGAATCATCAATGTAAATGTTTTTTTTCTTTAATAAAATATTAATTGTTCCTGAAATTCTGGCCCAATCTTCATCATTAAGTTGACCAGTTCGTATTTTAGTTTGATGAACACGAGATAACGAAGATAGCATACGCATCATAATTTGTTCTACTGGCATCTCTAAACTAAAAATTAAAACTGGTTTATCATATAGCATTGCTGCATTTTCACAAATATTCATAGCAAATGTTGTTTTACCCATTGATGGACGTGCTGCTATAATGATCAAATCTGATTGTTGTAAACCAGAAGTTTTTTTATTAAGATCTTGATACCCAGTGTTAATTCCTGTAATTCCATCATGTGGATTATCAAATAATTTTTCAATATTTGCAATTGTAGAATCTAATATTTCTTCTATATTTTTAGGTCCTAAATTTTTTTTAGTTCTTTTTTCAGCTATATTGAAAACACTAGATTCAGCAAAATCTAATAATTCTTCACTTTTTCTTCCTTGAGGATGATATCCAGCATACGCAATTTTGTTAGCTACAGCAATTATTTCTCTAACTATAGCTCGCTCTCTAACTATATCTGCATAAGCAATAATATTTGCAGTACTAGGCGTATTTTTTGATAATTCAGCTAAGTATGAAAATCTTCCTACTTGTTCTAATTTACCATTTTGTTCTAAAGATTCAGACAGTGTAATTAAATCAATAGGATATCCGAGATTTAATAAAGATTGCATTTCGCAAAATATTAATTGGTGTGCTTTGCTATAAAAATCTGCTATTACAACATGTTCTGATACATTATCCCATTGTTCATTATCTAACATCAATCCACCAAGTACGGATTGTTCTGCTTCTAATGAATGAGGTGGTATTGTAATATTATTTATGTTTTTTTCAGATTCTATTCTTAAAAATTTATTATCTGTCATATGAGATAAATATTAAAAATTTTTCTATAAAGGTTAATGAAATAAATGAATTATAATATTAAATAATATTTAATGAATTATTATTTATTCTTAAATAATAGTTGATTAATTATAATTTATTATGATTTTTTGTTAATATAATGTAATACTTGTTATGTTTGGATTACTATATAAAAATTATGATATATACTTGATATATATGGTAATTAATCATTCAATAGTATTGTAATATTTCTAATAATATATTTTATATAGTTAATATACTTTAGTTATTATTTTTTATCTATGTTATTTATCATATAAGATTTATATCTTATAATATATCTGTTTCTTTAATTTAAAAAACTTATTTTTAATATAGACTGTAGTCGATGTTGTATGATATTGCAATTATGATTTCATATAGAAAAAATTTTATGAATAATAAATGTTTATTTTTATAATTATTAATACTATGAATTTATTTAATTAAAATATAAATATGTAATTAATAATTTATATTTATTAGACATATATGTGTGTTGTAGTTTTTCATGTAGGTATTTGTTTTATATATTTTTTTAAGTTGTTTGTGATAAAATTTATTTTTTTTATAACTTAAAATTTAATTAATTTATAACATAATAGTATAAAATTTATAAAAACATATTTACGCTATGAAATTTTCATAATATTAATTTTTTTTTTTTTCGATTGAAAAATTATATAAAATTATTAATTATTTAGATTAATTATATAGATTTTGATCTTATATTTTGAATTTATGTATATTATATGATTAATTATATATATATATATTTTAGAATGTATACATTAAGAACCAATGAATTATTATAAGTGATATTTATTGTTATTATTTTACAGAAAGGATATCTAAGATGGCTAGTAGAGGAATAAACAAAGTTATTTTAATTGGATATTTAGGACAAGATCCAGAATTACGTTATATGCCAAATGGTAATGCTGTTGCTAATATTACTGTAGCTACTTCTGATACTTGGAAAGATAAAAATACAGGAGATTTAAAAGAAAAAACTGAATGGCATCGTATTGTATTATTTGGAAAACCAGCTGAAATTACTGGAGAATATTTAAGAAAGGGTTCTCAAGTTTATATTGAAGGTTCTTTGCAAACTAGAAAATGGCAAGATCAGAATGGAGTAGATCGTTATACTACAGAAGTAGTAGTAAATGTTTCAGGAACTATGCAAATGTTAGGTAGTAGAAATGCTAATATTATATCTTCTGTTTCTAGAAATCAAAATAATGAACAAAAAAAAATGACACAAGAAAAAAATGTATTGGAAGATGATTCATTAAATTCATATAAAGAGAAAAATTCTGTTATGAATACTTTATCACCAATAGATTTTGATGACGAAATTCCATTTTAATTTTTTATTTATGTAACAAATATAGATATATCAAACTATATTTGTTACAGTTTTTTTTTTTAAGTAATTTAGGTTACATAATATGTGTACTAAAATATAATTGTTTACTATTAATCAATGAATAATTTTTATTGATAGTATAGTAATTTTATTAACAAATTATTAATTGTAATGTATTTTCTTGATATTTATTGTGTTAATTATATTATATATAAACCAATGATTGTTGTTCTTTCAGATATTTTTAATGTAAGAATTAAATTCTAGTATGATTTTACAAAATTGTATTGATTGTGAAATAAAAGGGATATGAGCAGATTGTTCTAATGTTACTGAATAAGTATGTTTCCAGTCTCGATCTAAGATATTTTTTATTATATGAGGAACTATAGAATCAAATTTTCCATATATTCTTAATAATGGTATAGTAAATTTTTTAATTAATTTTCTTAAATCAGTATTATATAGAATATTTAAAGTTGATTCTAATGCAAGTACTGTTGGTTGTTTTTCTGATAATATCATTTTTAGTAAATATTCTATTTTTTTTTTAGAAATATACGAACCTAATTGAATAAATAAAAATTGTTTTATAGTTTTTAAATAGTTAGTTTTCATATTATTAGAAAATTCTTGTAGCAACATTGGACTAATTCCAGGCCAATAGTTATCTTTAATAAAGTATGGTGAAGAACAAACAGTAATAATACCTATTATATTATCGGGATAAGTCAATGCTATTTTGCAAGCTATTAAACCACCAAGTGACCATCCTAATAAAATGGATTTATGTGGAATATTCAAATATAAATAATTTATTATTTCGTCAATGGTCATGTTGTTATATTGATAGTTCTTTCCAAATCCAGGCAAATCAATTAAATGTAATTTAAAATAAGGTTTCAGGAAAGGAATAACTGAATACCATATTTTTGAATTCATTCCCCATCCATGTAATAATACAAGGTTAGTATCTCCAGTTCCCATGGTAATTTTAATTAACTTTTTCATTTTTTTTTATATATATAAATATTATATGTATATGTAATAGTGTAATGCACTTTTATTGAATTTATGATCATATAAATTTTATATTATATTTTTATTAAATATTTTGAATATTGTGTTTATGTTATTGATCAGTTAATATAGAAATATTTTACATATAACTTTTATTCTTATTATGATTTATATTTCAGAACTAGCAGAAGAATATTTTCGAAAATTATTACTTAAAGAAGAAAAAGGTACTCAAATTCGAGTATTTGTAGAACATGTAGGTACTAATTATGCTGAAGGGAAAGTTACATATTGTTTAAAAGATGAGATACAATCATCAGATAATGTATTTCACTATTGTGGTTTTAGTATATATATTGATAAAAAGTATTTACCTTATTTAAAGAATGCTGAAATTGATTTGATTATAGATAATTTAGAAGAAAGATTAACTTTAAAAGCTCCATATGCAAAGAATATTATAATTCCAGGAAATTTATTACAAAATAGAATAGAAGAGTTTTTAGAATATAGAATTAATCCTCAATTATTATCACATGGAGGCAAGGTAACATTAATTAAAGTTAACACTAAAGGTTATGTAATATTACAATTTAGTGGTGGTTGTAATGGTTGTTCAATGGTTAAATTAACTTTAAAAGAAGGTATTGAAAAAACGTTATTATTAGAGTTTCCTGAATTAAAAGGAGTACAAGATGTTACAGAACATCAACATGGAATACATTCTTTTTATTGAAAATATTAGAATTTATATATTTAATATATCGTATATTATTTAAATTTAATATCATTCTAATAAATATATTTGTAATTTTTTAAAAATTGTTTTAATAAATATTGATTTATTATAATAATTTTATATAAGTCAATATAATTATTGTATAATTTAATATGGATTTTTTTATCTTTAATATTTTATATTATATTAAATTAATTATATTAATTAGTTATTAACTATGATATATATCATCAATGATATTAATCATTTATGTGAACTTAGATATATAGACATTTTTATAGATTTACATATATGTAATGATTAATTTGAATATATATTAATTTAGAAATTTTCATTATTATTAATAAAATAAAGTGTTAATATATGTACATATATAACATGAATTATCGTATAATATTTTATTATTATCATTTAAATATATATGTTTACAACAATATGTATGAAATTTATGTAAAAAAAATTGATATTTTATATCATTATTAATGTATTTTATTGATAATTTTAGTGAAAAAATATGTTGTTTTTGTAATTTTATTTCACAAATGTTTAATTTTAATAAGAAGATTGCTATGAATGAATAGTATTAATTTTATGGAAATTCAAAAACGACGTACTTTTGCTATTGTTGCTCATCCAGATGCTGGAAAAACTACTATAACTGAAAAAATTTTATTTTTAGGAAATGTCATTCACTCTACCGGAACTGTTAAAGCTAAAAAATCTGGTAAATATGTTAAATCTGATTGGATGAAAATTGAACAAGAAAGAGGTATTTCTATAACTAGTTCAATTATGCAATTTAATTATGATAATTATTTTATTAATTTATTAGATACTCCTGGTCATGAAGATTTTTCAGAAGATACTTATAGAATTTTAACAGCTGTAGATTGTTGTCTTATGGTGATTGATGCTGCTAAAGGAATTGAAACAAGAACAAAAAAATTAATGCACATTATTGAACAACAAAATACTCCAATTGTTGTTTTTATTAATAAATTAGATCGTAACAGTAAAAATCCTATAGAATTATTAGATGAAATAGAATCAAAATTGAAAATAACATGTATACCAATAACATGGCCTATTGGTATTGGTTCTAGATTTTATGGTATTTATCATTTTATCCATTCAGAAATATATATTTATAAGTTAAAAGCAAGAAATTATAATAAAAAAGATGAGGTTATTAAATTATCTGATATATATGATAAGCTATTAGATCAATATATAGGTGTTACTGAAGCAAAAATTTTAAGAGAAGAAATTGAATTAATTAATATATCGTATTGTAAATTCAATAAAAAAGATTTTGTTAATAGGATAACAACACCTGTTTTTTTTGGAAGTGCATTATGTGATATTGGTATTATCGATATGTTCAATTTTTTAGTATATTACGGACCTAGTCCAAAATATAAATCTACTGACATACGTATTGTTCAACCGGAAGAAAAGCATTTCACTGGATTTGTTTTTAAAATACAAGCTAACATGGATTTAAAGCATCGTGATCGAATTGCTTTTGTTAGAATTGTTTCAGGAAAATATTATAATGGAATTAAATTACAACATGTTCGTACAGGATCTAAAATTATTGTACATAAGGCTATGAGATTTTTATCAGGAGATAGAAAGATTGTAGAAGATAGTGCGTATCCTGGAGATATTATTGGAATTTATAATCATGGTTCTGTTTTTATTGGAGATACATTTACTGAAGGTGAAATAATAAATTTTATTGGAATTCCTTATTTTTCACCAGAAATTTTTCGTTTAATTTGTTTAAAATATCCTTTACAGAAAAAACAATTATATAAAGGTTTATCTCAATTATCTGAAGAAGGTGCAATACAAATATTTCGACCAATAACTAATAATAATTTAATTATAGGTGTAATCGGAATATTACAGTTAGATATTGTTGTTGAACGATTAAGAATAGAATATAAAATAGAAGTTATTTACAAAAATATTAGTATAGTAGCAATTAGATGGATTGTTTCCAATGATGTATTACAGTTGAAAACATTTAAAGATAAATATAAAAATAATTTAGCTTTAGATAATAATAATCATTTAGTATATCTAGTTCCAAGCTTTTTTAATTTGAGTCTTATAATAGATAAACATCCAAATATTATATTTAATAAAATTAGAGAAAATTAATATATTAATTATAAATTTATTAATAGAATGTATAATTAAATATATTTAAATAATAGTAAAATGTATGAATAACATTAATAATTTTTAATAATTCAATTGATAACATTATAATTTGATATATTTATTATATTTTTAATCAATCATGATGATATTATATCAAGATAACATTTTTTAGAGTATTCTATATGAATAGAGTTTTTATTATGTTATTAGATTCATTTGGAATAGGTTCTTGTAAAGATTCAAATCAATTTGGTGATGAAGGAGCAAACACTTTTGGACATGTTAATGAAAGTTGTTTTTTGGGATTAGCTAATTGTAACAGAAATGGAAATTTATATATTCCTAATTTAACAGCATTAGGTTTAGGGAAATTAATATACGAATTAACTAAAATATATCCTGTAGGATTAAATAGATATGAAAATACAATAGGTAGCTATGCTTATGCTAGTCCTATTTCTATGGATAAAGATACTTTATCAGGTCATTTAGAAATTATGGGTATACCTAGTTTTAAGCCATGGGATAAATTTATTGAAAAAAAAAATAGTCTTCCTGAATCATTAGTAAATCATATTATTAAAGAATCGAATATTGATGGAATACTTGGTAATTGCCATGCATCGGGAACAACAATAATACAGAAATTTTTTGAAGAACATATTCAAACGAATAAACCTATTTTTTATACTTCATCGGATTCTGTTGTGCAAATTGCATGTCATGAAACAGTATTTGGTTTGAATAATTTGTATTGTTTATCTAGTATTGTGCGTAAAATTTTAGATAAAAGAAAATATAATATAGGAAGAGTAATAGCTAGACCATTTATTGGCAATAGTATTAAAAATATTAAAAGAACTAATAATAGAAAAGATTTTTCAGTAGTACCTAGTGAAATAAATGTAATGGAAAAATTAATTATAGAAAAACAAGGTGAAGTTATTGGAATTGGGAAAATAACTGATATTTTTTCTGGAGTAGGAATAACTAAGACAATAGTTGCTAATGGATTATCAGATTTATTAGAGAAAACAACATATGCAATTAAAATATCTAAAAAAAATTCAATTGTTTTTACTAACTTTTCAGATTTTGATTCTTTATGGGGGCATAGAAGAGATGTATCTGGTTATGCACAAGGTTTAGAATTTTTCGATTTAAAATTGTTGGATATCATTAATCAAATTACAGATTCAGATTTATTAATTGTAACAGCTGATCACGGATGTGATCCTACTTGGAAAGGTTTTGATCATACTCGTGAATTTATTCCAATTTTGTTATATAGTCCTATTTTTTCAAGTAAATTTTTAGGTTATCGTAATAGTTTTTCGGATATAGCTCAAACAATTGCTCATTTTTTTTCTCTTTCTAATATGAAATATGGTAAAAGTATGATTAATGAAAATACTAAATGTTATTAGTTATATTAAAGTATCATTGTTTAAATATAGGAAAAATTAATTAGAATGACCATTCATATTAATGCCAATTTATATGATTTTTCTGATTTAGTATTAATGCCTGGTGATCCTAAAAGGGCAAAATATATAGCAGAAAAATATTTACAGAGTAGTATTTTAGTTAGTAATATTCGATCTATGTTGGGATTTACTGGTTATTACAAAAATCGTAAAGTTTCAGTTTTAAGTCATGGAATTGGAATACCTTCATGTTCTATTTATGTATATGAATTGGTAACGTTTTTTAATGTAAAAAAAATTATTCGAGTAGGAACATGTGGAACAGTCAATAACAAGATAAATTTAAGAGATATTATTGTGGGTGTAGGAGCCTGTACAGATTCTAAAGTGAATAGAATAAAATTCCATGATTATGATTTTTCTGCTATAGCTGATGTGGGCATGTTGTTAAACATGATTAACATTGCAAAAAAAATTAAAATAAAAATACTTACTGGAAATTTGTTTAGTACTGATTTGTTTTATTGTACACATGACGATACAAGGTTAAAATTAATAGAAAAATTCAATATTTTAGGAATTGAAATGGAGACTGCTGGAATATATGGATTATCAGCAGAATTAGGTTTTAAAGCATTGTCTATTTGTACTGTTTCGGATCATTTAAAAAGAAAAGAAACAATTTCTTCTCAAGATAGGGAAAACTCTTTTGATGATATGATATTACTAGCATTAGAATCTATTGTATTAGATTAAATCAAATCTAATATATTATGTAATTATAGTTATAATTGATTAATAAAAAATATTGTTATCATGAATGATATTAATTAATATAAACTATTTTGGTGAGAAAGGGATTCGAACCCTTGATACGTTTCCGTATACACGCTTTCCAGGCATGCTCTTTAAGCCTCTCGGACATCTCACCATAATCAATTTAATTTGTGATCTTTTCTTATTAATAATTTTATTATTAATTCATTGTATTTTAAAATATTCTATTATAATTTTTTTAAAATATTGTAATACTATTTAATTTATTAATTATTTTTTATCAAATATATTTATTTTATTATTTTTAATTTTATTATTAAATTTTAAAAAATATTACCATGTATTAATGTAATATACAAATAATTATTTTTATAAACACGTTATATGTACAATCCATTTAATATATTGTATGAATATAGAATTCTATAATTAATTTTAAATTAATAAAATTAATTTTAAAGTTATATTTATAGTATAAAATTATTTATTTATAATATTTTTATGAATACTATGATTTATATTAATTTTTATGATTTTAGTTATAGAATATTATTTATTCCAAATATTTTATTATTAAATTATTGATGTATAGTTTAGTTGTGTATTTTATTTAAATTATATTGATATATTTTCATTTCATGTTTATGAATTATTAATATAAAAATAATATATTTATTCTTGTATATTATATAAAATAATTCTATTTTGTGTAATACATATATATTATGTGTATAATATGTATCAGTATTAATAATTATTTTAATTTATTTCAATATATATTTTATATCCTACCAGCTTTATATTTTATTGCTGGACATCATTCACAAATTATTAAAATAATAAAACAATGGCAGAAAAACGAAATATTTTTCTAGTAGGTCCTATGGGAGCCGGAAAAAGTACTATAGGAAAACAATTAGCTCAACAACTTAATATGGAATTTTATGATTCAGATCAAGAAATTGAACGTCGTACTGGAGCAGATATTAGCTGGGTTTTCGATGTTGAAGGAGAAATAGGTTTTCGTGATCGAGAAGAAAAAATTATTCATGAATTAACAGAAAAACAAGGTATCATATTAGCTACTGGAGGTGGATCAATTCAATCTAAGGAGACAAGAAATAGACTTTCTTCACGAGGAATTGTTATTTATTTAGAAACTAGTATTGAAAAACAGTTAATTAGAACTAAAAGAGATAAAAATAGACCATTATTACAGGTAGATAATAAAGAATCATCTACACGTTTAATATTAGAACAATTAGCATATAATAGAAATCCTTTGTATGAAGATATTGCTGATTTAAGAATTAGTACTGATCATAAAAGTGCAAAATCTGTTTCAAATTTTATTATTCAAATTTTAGAAAAAAATAATCATATAAATTAGTTAAATTAATAAGGTTGATAGACAAATAAAGTGGAAAAAATTAAAGTAACATTAGGAAAAAGAAGTTATCCAATTATAATAGGATCTTCTGTATTAGAACATGATTCAATTTTTTATCCTTTACAGTCAGGTGAACAAGCTATGCTTGTTACAAATAAAACTTTGGCTAATTTATGGAAAGATCAATTGTTATATGAATTACGTAAATCTGGGATAAAAGTTGATCAAGTAATTTTATCAGATGGAGAACAATATAAAACTATTAATGAAATGGAAGTAATTATTTCAGCTTTATTAGAAAAACAACATAGTCGAGATACTACTTTAATAGCGTTAGGTGGAGGAGTAATAGGAGACATAACTGGATTTGCTGCTTCTATTTATCAAAGGGGAGTGCGTTTTATTCAAATACCAACTACTTTGTTATCTCAAGTAGACGCATCTGTTGGAGGTAAAACTGGTGTTAATCATATTTTAGGAAAAAATATGATAGGTACTTTTTGGCAACCATCGTCTGTTATTATTAATTTAAATTATTTAAGTACTCTATCTTCTACTGAACTTATATCAGGATTAGCTGAAGTTATTAAGTATGCTATTATATTTGATTCAAAATTTTTTTCTTGGATAGAAGATAATTTACATTTGTTGTTGATTTTACAAGAAAAAGAAATTACATATTGTATTAAAAAATGTTGTGAAATTAAATCTAAAATTATTTCTTTAGACGAGAGAGAATCAAATTTACGTGCTATTTTAAATTTGGGACATACTTATGGTCATGCAATTGAATCTCATTCTGGATATGGGAGTTGGTTGCATGGAGAAGCAGTATCAGTTGGTATTGTTATGTCGGCTCGTACTTCAGAAATGCTTGGATATTTAAAAAATAGAGATACTAAACGTATTATTAATTTACTTACTAGGGCAGGATTACCAACTCGTGGACCAAAAAACATGCCTCCTTCATCATATTTACCATATATTATGAGAGATAAAAAAGTTATTTCTGGTACAGTGAGATTAATATTACCTATTAGTATAGGGCAAGCTAGAATACAAAATGCTGTAGATAAAAATATTATTTTAGCAGCAATTAAGGAATGTCAATAATTTTTGTAAAATGATATTTATAAATCAATTTAATAATAGTTAATAATTTTTCTAATAATAATTATAAATATTATTTTTTGATACTGACTTATGCATGATTGTATATGGTAATATGTATTACAAATGATTATAGTACAGATTTATTATATATAATTATAAAAATTATATAAATTTCTATAAGAGAAAATATAATTTGTATATATACAATTATTTATATATGCAATTATAGAAAGTCATGAATATTAAGAATCAAATTAGCAATATTTTTATTGTATAATTAGTATTAAAAATGAAAAGGTGTCAATTTTCAACTTTTAATTAAAAATTATATTTTTTGAAATTGTTGTATTGCACCTTTTCTTTCTTTTATTAATTTAAATTAATTTCAATATAAAGTTGTAATTTTTTATCAATACTTGTTTATTAATATTATTGTTATATTGAATTAAATACTGTAATAGTAGAATAACACAATTTAAATTATTTATTATTTGTTGAAGATTATTTTTAGTTGATATTAATAATAGTATATATTACAAAAATATTTTCATTTTTAAAATATTGGAGAGAATTATGAATCAGTTTTTGTTAGCTCCTTCTATTTTATCAGCTGATTTTGCTCGATTAGGTGAAGATGTTTCTAGAGCTTTATCTGCAGGAGGAGATATGATTCATTTTGATGTTATGGATGGACATTATGTTAATAATTTAACTATGGGCCCAATGATATTAAAATCTCTTCGAAATTTTAATATTCAAGTTCCAATTGATGTTCATTTAATGACAAAACCTGTAGATTCATTTATTCCTTCTTTTGCAGATGCTGGAGCGAATTTTATTACTTTTCATCCTGAAGCCACTAATCACATAGATAACACAATTAATTTAATTAAAACATGCGGTTGTAAAGCAGGTTTAAGTTTAAATCCTTCTACTTCTATACATTATTTAGATTATATATTAGATAAGTTAGATATGATTGTATTAATGACAGTAAATCCTGGTTTTAGCAATCAAAATTTAATACCTTCTATAATTCCGAAAATTAGAAATGTTCGAAAAATTATTGATACAAGTAATTTTGATATTTTGTTGGAAGTAGACGGTGGAATTAAAGTTGATAATATATTAGATATTGCATTGGCTGGAGCTAATGTCTTTGTTTTAGGATCGGTTTTATTTGATAGTATAGATTATACTATAGTATTAAATAAGATACGATCAAAATTATCATTATGTTTAAATAATTTTTAAAATTATTTACAGTTTATTTAAGTATTTTATTAATATATAAAAATACTGAAATAATTATATAAAAAATAATATTTATTTAATCATAAATTTTAGTATATTTTATTTTTAAAATATTATAATACAGGAATGAATAATGAGTAGTAAAAAAAAAATTCTATTTAGTGCTATACAACCCTCCGGTATGCTTACTCTTGGTAATTATATCGGAGTATTGAGTGATTTAGTTAATATACAAAGAAATTATAGTTGTTTATTTTGTGTTGCTGATTTGCATGCAATCACTGTTAGAAGAAATCCGAGTGTATTATATAATTCTATTTTTGATATTATAGCTATATATTTAGCGTGTGGTTTAGATCCTAATCGATCTATTTTATTTGTCCAATCTCATGTTTATGAGCATGCACAATTAAGTTGGATATTAAATTGTTATAGTTACATTGGTGAATTATCAAGAATGACTCAATTTAAAAATAAGTCTTTACAATTTTCTAAAAACATTAATTCTGGTTTATTAAATTATCCAGTATTGATGGCTTCTGATGTATTATTATATCAAACTAATGTAATATTAGTAGGAGCAGATCAAAAACAGCATTTAGAATTAATACATGATATAGTATTTCGTTTTAATAAATTGTATGGAAATTTATTTGTATTACCTACTTCATTAGCATCATTAACTGGTTCAAAAATCATGTCTTTACTAGATCCAAATAAAAAAATGTCTAAATCAGAACCTAATCACAATAATACTATTTTTCTATTAGAAGAACCATCTTCTATTATAAAAAAAATAAAACAAGCTAAAACTGATTCTGATCAACCTTCTTCTATTATTTATGATCAAGAAAAAAAACCAGGAATATCAAATTTACTAAATATTTTTTCTATTTTTTCAGGACTGTCTATTACAGATTTAGAACATCAATATTGTGATAAAATTTATAGTGAATTTAAACGTGATATATCTGAATTAGTAGCAGAAAAGTTATATTTATTACAACAACAATATTTTGATTTTCGAAAAAATGAAGATTATTTACAGGATATTATCAATATTGGAGCAAAAAAAGCTAGATTACAAGCTCAAATAACACTAAATAAGGTATATCAATCTATTGGTTTACCGGTTAAATATTATTAGTTTTAATTTGTATTATTTAACCGGATTAACTTATAAAGTTAAGCTTAGTTTTGAATGTATATTTATAATAATTCGTATATGTAATATTATTAATATTAATTAATATTTTTTATGAACGGTAAAAAAACCTAATAATATCGATAATAAAAAAACTATAGTATATAATATATTAGATGTTATTAATGTTGCGTATATTCCTGCTTTTTCTACAATGAAACCTGTAACAATAAATGTTAATAATGTACCTATTGTACCGGATATTAATATTAAATTAATGTTTTTGTTAGATGGTATATTTGTTTGTAATGATGATAAAGTTATAATTATTGTATAAATAGCACTAGAAAAAAAACCTAGTAGTGCAATAATCCAATTTAATTGCACTATATTATTGTTATTAATAAATAGATACATAAGTATAGTAGATATACCTGTTAGTACTGATAACAATTTTTGGATATCAAATAATTTTAATATAATACTAAAGAACCACATTCCTATCATATATGCCATCCAAAAACTGCTAACTAATTTTCCTGCATGATTAATTGTTATATGCATTTTTTGTATAATATATTCTGGTATCCATGAAATAAATCCTAATTGTCCTAAAATATAACATGTAGCTGATATAGAGAGTAATATTACACTAATTTTGGTATGGTAGTTTTGTATGAAAGTATAATTTTTTTGATTTGAAAAATTTAATTTTGAAAAATTAGTACTTATAGTAATAATAAATATTATAAAATAAATTATTCCAATTAAAATATACATCCAATACCATGGTTTGTTATTAGAAATTATTCTGCTACTAATTAAAGGAAATATCATTCCAGCCATACTAAAGAACGAATCAGTAATTAATAATACAGTAGCTCGATTTTTATTGTTATATAAAGAAGAGATCAAGTAAGTACTAATCGACATTGTTATTCCACTTACTATTCCAAATAAGAATATGCTTATTCCAAATATGATTAGGTTGTTGGTATATATCATACCTATTATTGCAATAATAATTAATATAAATCCTGAGTATATTTGAATTTTTATAGACATATTTTTTATTAGCCAAAAATTAAGAAATATGGCAATTAAAATTCCAGAATTTAAAAAAGTAAAAGTATGACTAATGCTAGCAATTGAAGTTTTAAAATATTTTGCAATGTTACCCATGATCATTCCAGTAACAATAACCAATGATCCTGTAAAAAAATAAGAAAAAAAACTAATTAAAGTTATTTTAATATGATTGATTAATGTCATTATTTTTTTTTAACCTATGATGTTATAAGAACTTAAGGTTAGTGTTTTTTGACATAATATCTAAATATTGTTTAGATATAAAATATTTTTTATTTTTTTTATTAATTTTTTAAATAAAATGATAAAAAAATAGTTATTGACTTTAATTAAAAAAAATAATTTTTAATATGTTTTGTTTTTATTATAATGATTTTAATTTTGGTAAAGATTATATCTTTATTATTTAAAATATATATTAGTATTTAAAACTACATTAATTATATCAATTAATGGTATATAAATTGAGATATAATGTATTTTAAAGTTTTACTAATATATTATAATTTACAATATAATTAAGTTATATTTTTATATAATAGTCTTGGACTAATATAATTAAATTATTATTTTAAATAAGAAAATAGATTTTCTGTCATAACTATAAAAATATATGAGAATATTAATTAATTTTTATATATAGATATCAAATAATTTTGTATTTTAATGAAAATATGTTTTATATATAGAAGAATAAAAATGAAACTAACAGAAAATAAGTTTAATAGAAATATGTTTAGTAGTTTTATGATTCCGTTTTATAGCCCTACACATTTTATACCTGTTTTAGGTAAGGGAAGTCTTATATTTGATCAATTTGGAAAAGAATATATTGATTTTTCTGGTGGTATTGCTGTTACATCATTGGGACATTGTCATTCTAAATTAGTTAAAACTTTAAAACAACAAAGTAGTAAATTATGGCATGTGAGTAATTTATGTATTAATGAACCTGCTTTGCAACTAGCAAAAAAATTAATTGATATTAGTTTTAAATCTAAAGTTTTTTTTTCTAATTCAGGAGCAGAAGCTAATGAAGCTGCTTTTAAAATAGCTCGTTATTATTCTAATAAAAAGTATAATACTTATAAAAATAAAATTATTTCTTTTGTAAATTCTTTCCATGGTCGAACATTTTTTACTGTTTCTGTCGGTGGACAATTTAAGTACTCAGATGGTTTTGGACCAAAACCTCCAGATATTATTCATGTTCCTTTTAATAATTTAAAAGCTGTAGAGTCTGTAATTGATGATCATACTTGTGCAATTGTTGTAGAACCAATTCAAGGAGAAGGGGGAATTGAAGTAGCTAATACAGATTTTATGTTAGGATTACGTTATTTATGTGATAAATATCAAGCATTATTAGTTATAGATGAAGTGCAAACCGGAATGGGAAGAACTGGAAAATTATTTGCTTATGAACATTATGGAATAAAACCTGATATTTTAACTTTAGCTAAATCACTAGGTGGAGGTTTTCCAATTGGTGCTATGTTAGCTAGTCATACAGTAGTAGATACTATTGAAGTAGGAATACATGGTAGTACTTATGGTGGAAATCCATTAGCATGTTCAGTAGCAAATACAGTTTTAGATATAATTAATACACCAAAAGTATTATTAGGTGTAGAACGTAAATTCAAAATATTTCAGAAAGAGTTAACAATTATTAATAATAAATTTAATTTATTTAGTAAAATTAAAGGTAAAGGATTATTAATTGGTTTAGAAATGAAATCAGATTATGTACCGTATATTAATCGTTTAATTCAAGTATCAGCTGAAGAAGGAATAATTATATTGAAAGCAGGAGAAAATGTTATTCGTTTTGCTCCTTCTTTAATTATAAAAAATATAGATATTTATAGAGGAATAATTCGTTTTAAAAAAGCATTAAAACGAGTTTTTTGTATTTAGATTCTTATGTATTTATATATAAAAATTTTATTTATATAAATATATAATATATGATTAAATAATCAATTTATATATATAGAAATATATTAGATATGTATTGTATTTTTGCATAATTTTTTATTTACGATTTAAAATATAATTAATAATAATCAGATTTGATTACGAATGGAATATATGATGCAATATTATAAATGAGTATATTTTTTTTTTAAATCTTGCAGTACAACATATTTAATATAAATAATTTTATATATATTTTTATATAACATTACAAAACATGAATTTATATTCATATTCAAAAAATATATATTATTTTAAATAATATAAATTAAATATAATTATATTGTTGCTATTAAAAAATATGTTATGTTTGTAGTTTTATTAATTTAATTATCAATTTAATTAAAAATCATATAAATTATTATTTAATTAACAATATAGTGATAAACTTTACATAAAAAAGATGTACTGGTGGTGGTATGATGAAATATGTCATTATTGTTATGTCATCTCCATATGGTGGTGAAAAATCTCGTAGTGCTTTTTTATTTTCTAATAATTTATTATCGTTAGGTCATACTATAGATATTGTTTTTTTTTATAGTCATGGTGTGTTAAATGCAAATAGTATGATATATGTAGCGAATGATGATTGTAATATTTTGCATGAATGGGAAAAATTACATCAAAATTTTCAAGTTCCATTACATATTTGTATTAATTCTTCTTTAAAACGTGGTTTGATTAATCATAAACAATCTGTAATGTTAGAGTATAAAAGAAGTCACATCAGTAGTTGTTTTATACTATCAGGATTTATGGAGTTATTCCATGCTATACAAAAAACTGATCGAGTTATACAATTTTAATATTGATCTTTGTTTTTCTTAAATGTTATGAAAAAATCTATTGCATTTATATTTTCCCATGCACCGTATGGTACTAGTATAGGACTAGAAGGAGTAGATGCAGTTTTATCTGCATCGTTAGTATTAAAAAAAATTGGACTGTTTTTTATTGGAGATGGAGTATTCCAATTAATTCCTAACCAACAACCAAAACAAATTTTATTACGTAATTATGTTTCTGCACTATTACTATTACCTACATATGGAGTGAAAACGATTTATTGTTGCAATAAATCTTTAGAAGATAGAGGATTATCTAGTACTTCTATATTATTATTAAAAGTGAAATATTTAGATATTATTAATTTTTATAAATATATTAATTCTTATGATTTTATTCTGAATTTTTAAGGAATACTATAGTATGTTACACATGCTTATCAATTCTCCTTTTCATTGTAATATAAATTTGCTTGCAAAGATGATAAGTGTAGATGATGATTTTATTGCTTTACAAGATGGAGTGTTAATTTCTGTACAAAATAATATTTTTTTAAAAAAATTACATTTTCCTTTAATAGAGAAATTATATGTATTACGAGAAGACATTATAGCTCGTGGTTTAAGTTTACATATATCATCATTATTTTCTGTAGTAAATTATAATTACTTTATTAATTTAACTGTTAAGCATAACAAACAAATAAATTGGTAGTATTTTAATTATTTTTATTAATAATTTTATATTTATTATAGTTAATGTAATAACATATTATTTTTTATATTTTTAAAACATTTTAGTTAAATTTATTTAATTAGGAATAAGTATGTCAACAGTTAATCAGTTAGTTCGTAGACCTAGATTAAAAAAAATAATGAAAAGTGATGTTCCTGCTTTAACAGGATCTCCTCAAAAAAGAGGAGTATGTATTCGAGTATATACTACCACTCCAAAAAAACCAAATTCTGCTTTACGAAAAGTGTGTAGAGTACGATTAACTAATGGTTTTGAAGTTACCTCATATATTGGAGGTGAAGGACATAATTTACAGGAACATTCTGTAATTTTAATACGAGGAGGTAGAGTTAAAGATCTTCCTGGTGTTAGATATCATGTCGTTCGTGGAGCTTTAGATTGTGCAGGAGTAAAAGAAAGAAAAACTAGTAGATCAAAATATGGGGTCAAAAAAATAAAAAAATAAATTAAATATATATTTTGATTATCTTATGAGTGTTATATAAATTATTATTATTTTAAGAAAAATTGGTTAAGGATTAATTAATTATGCCAAGACGTCGTATAGTAGGTCATAGAAAGATTTTACCGGATCCAAAACACCATTCTGAATTATTAGCTAAATTTATTAATATATTAATGATTGATGGAAAAAAATCAATAGCAGAAGTAATTGTATATAAAGCTTTAAAAAATTTATCTCAACGTACAAAAAAAACTGAATTAGAAAGTTTTGATTTAGCGTTAGATAATGTTCGTCCTACAGTAGAAGTAAAGTCCAGAAGAGTAGGTGGATCCACTTATCAAGTTCCTGTAGAAGTACGACCTGTTAGAAGAAATGCATTAGCTATGAGATGGATTATTGAATCAGCAAGAAAGAGAAATGATAAATCTATGGCGTTACGTTTATCAAATGAATTATTTGAAGCATTAGAAAACAAAGGAACAGCTGTTCGAAAAAAAGAAGATGTACATCGAATGGCAGAAGCTAATAAAGCTTTTGCGCATTATCGTTGGTAATCATATTTTTACATATATTTTTAAAATTGATATAGTAATAACACAATATACTACAGGAATCTAATGTCACGTAAAACCCCCATTATATATTATAGAAATATTGGTATTAGTGCTCATATAGACGCAGGAAAAACAACTACTACTGAACGGATTTTATTTTATACTGGAATTAATCATAAAATTGGTGAAGTTCATGATGGAGCTGCTACTATGGATTGGATGGAACAAGAGCAAGAAAGGGGAATTACAATTACTTCTGCTGCTACCACCACATTTTGGTCAGGGATGGCAAAACAATTTCCTTCACATAGAATTAATATCATTGATACTCCTGGACATGTAGATTTCACAATAGAAGTAGAACGATCTATGCGTGTTTTAGATGGTGTGGTCATGATATATTGTGCAGTAGGAGGAGTTCAGCCTCAATCAGAAACAGTATGGCGTCAAGCTAACAAATATAAAGTACCTCGTATAGCATTTATAAATAAAATGGATCGTATGGGTGCTGATTTTTTTAAAGTAATTGATCAAATAAAAAACAGATTAGTAGCTAATCCAGTTCCATTACAAATACCTATAGGCTCTGAAGAAAAATTTACTGGTGTTATTGATATTATTAAAATGAAGGCAATTAATTGGAACGAAATAGATCAAGGAGTGACTTTTACTTATGAAAATATTCCTATAGATATGTTAGATACAGCAGAACATTGGCGTCAGAAATTAGTTGAATCAGCTGCTGAAGCGGATGAAGATATTATGGAAAAATATTTAACTGGTAAGTCACTGACGATTAATGAAATTAAACTAGCGTTACGAAAACGTGCTTTAAATAATGAAATTATGTTAGTAACTTGTGGATCAGCCTTTAAAAATAAAGGAGTACAAGCATTATTAGATTCAATTATTGAATATTTACCCTCTCCTACTGACGTACAATCTATTCAAGATATTTCTAACAACAATTCTTCATTAAATATTAGACTTTCAGATGATACAGAGCCTTTTTCAGCTTTAGCTTTTAAAATTGCTTCAGATCCTTTTGTAGGTAATTTAACTTTTTTTCGAGTATATTCAGGTATGGTTAGTTCTGGTGATGTTGTACTTAATTCTGTCAAATCTCAAAAAGAACGATTTGGTCGAATAGTACAAATGCATGCAAATAAAAGAGAAGAAGTTAAAGAAGTACGAGCAGGTGATATTGCAGCTGCAATAGGTTTAAAAAATGTTACTACAGGTGATACTTTATGTGATGTTAATCACATTATAGTTTTGGAAAAAATGGAATTTCCTGAACCTGTAATTTCTATTTCTGTTGAACCGAAAACGAATATAGATCAAGAAAGGATGGGTCAGGCTTTATCTAGACTAGCTAAAGAAGATCCATCTTTTCGAGTATGGATTGATCATGAGTCTAATCAAACAATTATTGCAGGAATGGGAGAGTTACATTTAGAAATTATTGTTGATAGAATGAAACGTGAATTTAGTGTAGAAGCTAATATAGGAAAACCACAAGTTGCTTATAGAGAAACTATTCGAAATACAGTTGAAAATATTGAAGGTAGACATATTAAACAGTCTGGTGGAAGAGGACAGTATGGTCATGTTGTAATAGATTTGTTTCCTTTAGAACCTGGAAAAGAGGGGTATTTATTTTTAAACGAAATAAAAGGTGGAGTTATTCCTGGAGAATATATTCCTGCTGTGAACAAAGGTATTCAAGAACAATTAAAGTTTGGACCATTAGCTGGATATCCTGTTGTGGATATTGGAGTTCGTTTATGTTTTGGTTCATATCATGATGTAGATTCTTCTGAATTAGCATTTAAAATTGCTGCCTCAATAGCTTTTAAAAATGCATTTAATAAAGCTAATCCTGTATTATTAGAACCAATAATGAAAGTTGAAGTTGAAACTCCTGATGATTATATGGGTGATGTCATAGGTGATTTAAGTCGTCGTAGAGGAATCATTGAAGGTATGAGTGATACTTCATCAAATAAAATTATTCAAGCTCGTATACCTTTGTCTGAAATGTTTGGATATGCTACTGATTTACGTTCTCAGACTCAAGGTCGTGCTTCTTATTCTATGGAGTTTTTACAGTATTCAGAAGCTCCATCTCATATTTCTGATACAATTGTTAAAAATAGGGATAATTAAATATTTTTATTAATAAAAATTATAGTTTAAAAATATTATATATACTATTTCGTATTGTTTAATATTATTACATATTATATATATAAGGATACAATGATGTCTAAAGAAAAATTTAATCGTTCTAAACCTCATATTAATGTTGGTACTATAGGTCATGTAGATCATGGTAAAACTACTTTGACAGCTGCTATAACAACTGTTTTAGCAAAAACTCATGGTGGATCAGCTTATGCTTTTGATCAAATAGATAATGCCCCAGAAGAAAAAGCTAGGGGTATTACAATCAATACATCTCATGTTGAATATGATACATTAGTTCGACATTATGCACATGTAGATTGTCCTGGACATGCTGATTATATAAAAAATATGATTACTGGTGCAGCACAAATGGATGGTGCTATATTAGTTGTTGCTGCCACAGATGGTCCTATGCCTCAAACAAGAGAACATATATTGTTAGGACGTCAAGTAGGTGTTCCATATATTATTGTTTTTCTTAATAAATGTGATATGGTTGATGATGAAGAATTATTAGAATTAGTAGAAATGGAAGTTAGAGATTTGTTAACTCAATATAACTTTCCAGGAGATGATACTCCTATCATACGTGGTTCAGCTTTAAAAGCATTAGAAGGTGATCCTGTTTGGGAATCTAAAATTATTGATTTATCTAATTTTCTAGATACTTATATTCCTGAACCAAAGAGAGCAATAGAACAACCTTTTTTATTACCTATAGAAGATGTCTTTTCTATTTCAGGTAGAGGTACTGTAGTTACAGGTAGAGTCGAAAGTGGTGTTATTAAGATAGGAGAAGAAGTAGAAATTGTTGGTATTCAACCTACTATTAAGACCACTTGTACAGGTGTTGAAATGTTTAGAAAATTATTAGATGAAGGTAGAGCGGGAGAAAATGTAGGAGTTTTATTAAGAGGTACTAAGCGAGACGAAATAGAAAGAGGTCAAGTATTAGCTAAACCTGGTACTATTCATCCTCACATGAAATTTGAATCTGAAGTATATGTGTTATCTAAAGAGGAAGGTGGTAGACATACTCCTTTTTTTAAAGGGTATCGACCTCAATTTTATTTTCGTACTACTGATGTTACTGGATCTATAGAGTTACCAGAAGGAATAGAAATGGTAATGCCAGGAGATAATATCAAAATGGTGGTAACCTTAATTCATCCTATTGCAATGTCTGATGGATTACGTTTTGCTATTCGAGAAGGTGGTCGTACAGTAGGAGCTGGTGTAGTATCTAAAGTTTTAAATTAGTTAAATATAGATAGTAATGAGATATAAAATATATTATTCATCAAGAAAAGTAATTTTAATTAACTTTTCTTGATGCAAACTATATTTATACATAGATGTATATACCTTATAAATAATATAATTAAAGATATAGAATACATTTCTAGAATATTTTTTTATAAAAAAGTAATATTTATTTATGTACGTTATATAATAAATCTGATAAAATTTATTTCTATTAATTAATTTTATTTTATATATTATTAATAATTGTAATTATTATACAATAATGTAACTACATAATATAACTATTAAGTTCATCTTAAGAATTAAACATATGTTTAAGTTACTTTTATAAAACATTTACTATAGTTTTTAAAATATATTAATTGCATATATTTAAATACTTATTATTAATTAATATTAATACAATACTCCTTATTTTGGAGTTAAAATTTTAACAATTACGCTAATCATACGATTTTTGTGTATAGAAAAGTGTGGTTTTTTTAGTTTATATATTATAATTGGAGTTCTGGTATAATGCAGAACCAAAGAATTCGTATCCGTCTTAAAGCTTTTGATCATAGGTTGATAGATCTTTCTACAGCTGAAATTGTTGAAACAGCTAAAAGAACAGGAGCACAAGTAAGAGGACCTATTCCTTTACCGACTCGTAAAGAACGTTTTACTATCTTAATTTCTCCACATGTTAATAAAGATGCTCGTGATCAATATGAAATACGTACACATAAGCGCCTTATTGACATTGTTGAACCTACTGAAAAAACTGTAGATGCTTTAATGCGTTTAGATCTTGCAGCAGGTGTAGATGTACAAATCAGTTTAGGATAATTGAGATAATAAAGTAATTAAGGAGAAAACAGTGGTAGGTTTAGTTGGAAAAAAAATTGGAATGACTCGTTTATTTACTAAAGAAGGGATGTCTATTCCAGTTACTGTAATTAATATAGAACCAAATAGAGTTACTCAAATTAAAACAAAAGAAAAAGATAATTATCGTGCTATTCAAGTAACTACTGGAGAAAAAAAGTTAAATCGTCTTAATAAACCTCAACAAGGTCATTTTATTAAATCTTCTGTTGTGGCTGGAAGAGGATTATGGGAATTTTGTATAACATCACATGAAAAATTTATGGTTGGTCAAGTTATTCATTTAGATATTTTAATAAATGTTCATAAAGTAGATATTACTGGTACATCTAAAGGAAAAGGATTTTCTGGAACAGTAAAACGTTGGAATTTTAGTACACAGGATGCAACTCATGGTAATTCTTTGTCTCATCGTGTTCCTGGATCTATTGGTCAAAATCAAACACCAGGTAAAGTTTTTAAAGGTAAAAAAATGTCAGGGCAATTAGGTAATCATCAAGTGACAGTACAAAATTTAAAAATAGTACGTATTGACACAAACCGAAACATTCTTTTGGTAAAAGGTTCTGTCCCTGGTTCAACAGGTAGTGATTTAATTGTCAAACCCGCTGTTAAGACCTAAGGAGTGGAAGGTAATGGAATTAGCACTAACGGATGTACAAACAATGATTTCTGTTTCTGAAGTAGTGTTTGGACTTGATTTTAATGAAGCATTAGTTCATCAAGTAGTGGTTGCTTATTCTGCTGGTACCAGACAAGGAACAAAAGGTCAAAAAAGTCGTGCAGAAGTTTCTGGTTCTGGAAAAAAACCTTGGCGTCAAAAAGGGACTGGTCGTGCAAGAGTAGGTTCGATTAGAAGTCCTCTTTGGCGCTCTGGTGGAGTAACTTTTGCGGCTGAAACAAAAAATTATATTAAAAAAGTTAACAAAAAAATGTATAAAGGTGCATTAAAAAGTATTTTTTCTGAGTTAGTACGTCAAAAAAGATTAATAATATTTAGTAAATTTTCTATTGATTTACCAAAAACTAGATTGTTACTGGAAAAATTAAAAATTACAAAGTTACTAAAAAATATATTAATTATTACTGATAAAATAGATAATACGTTATTATTAGCTTCTCGAAATTTGCATAAAGTAAATGTAAAGAATGTTGTTTCTGTAGATCCTATCAGTTTAATTGCTTGTCAACAAGTAGTTATAACCGTAGATGCTATAAAGAAACTAGAGGAAATGTTGATATCATGAATAATGATAAATTATTTAAAGTATTGCTGGCTAAACATATCTCAGAAAAGTCATCTATGTTGATAGAAAAAAAACATACAGTTGTCTTGAAAGTTGATAGATCAGTTAATAAATTTGAAATTAAAACAGCTATTCAAAAATTATTTAATATTAAAGTAAAAAATGTTAATACTTTAATAGTAAAAGGAAAAAATAAAAAAAATAGAAATCATATTATTTATGGAAAAAAATGGAAAAAAGCATATGTTAGCTTATATAAGGGTGAAAACATAGATTTTATAGGAATTGGAAACAAGTAGTATTTGGAGAAATTGTATAATGGCACTAGTTAAATGTAAACCGACATCGCCTGGTCGTCGTCATGTCATTAAGGTTGTCAATCCAGAATTATATAAAGGTCGTCCTTGTTCTTTATTATTAAAAAAGAAAATTAAAACTGGAGGAAGAAATAATCATGGACATATTACCACACGACATATAGGAGGAGGACATAAAAAATCGTATAGAATTATTGATTTTAAAAGAAACAAAGATAACATCTTAGGTAAAGTAGAACGTTTTGAATATGATCCCAATCGTTCTGCTAACATTGCATTAATTTTATACCAGGATGGAAATCGAAGATATATTATAGCTCCTAAAGGATTAAAAATCGGAGATACTATCGTTTCTGGGTTACAAGCAAATATTAAAATTGGTCATTCTTTACCAATGAAATATATTCCTGTTGGAACTATGTTGCATAATGTTGAAATAAAACCAGGAAAAGGAGGGCAATTAGCTCGTTCTGCTGGAAGTTATGTACAACTGGTATCAAGAGAATCAATGTATGTTAGTTTACGCTTACGATCAGGTGAAATGAGAAAAGTAGAATCAAATTGTAGAGCTACAATAGGAGAAGTAGGTAATTCTGAACATATGTTACGTGTATTAGGTAAGGCTGGAGCTTCACGTTGGAGAGGTATTCGTCCTACTGTAAGAGGTACAGCAATGAATCCAGTTGATCATCCTCATGGAGGTGGTGAAGGAAGAAATTTTGGAAAACACCCAGTAAGTCCTTGGGGAACACAAACAAAAGGTAAAAAAACTAGAAAAAACAAACGTACGGAAAAATATATTTTACGTCATAGAAATTAATAATGATAATAAAGGATCAGTATATGCCAAGATCATTAAAAAAAGGACCTTTTATAGATGTTAGTTTATTTAAAAAAGTAGAAAACGCTGTGTTAAATAATGTAAAAAAACCTTTAAAGACTTGGTCTCGTCGTTCAACTATTTTCCCAAATATGATTGGATTAACTATATCTGTTCATAATGGTAGACAACATATTCCTATTTTTATATCTGAAGAAATGGTAGGACATAAGTTAGGTGAATTTTCTCCTACGAGAACATATAAAGGGCATTTAGCAGATAAAAAAACAAAAAAAGTGTCTAGTACAAAAAAAGGAACATAGATAGATGGAATCTCTAGCTAAATATAAACAAGCTAATGCTTCAGCTCAAAAAATTCGTTTAGTAGCAAATTTAATACGTGGAAAAACTATCTCAAAAGCATTAGATATTTTAACATATACGAACAAAAAATCTTCGTTGTTGTTAAAAAAAGTATTAGAATCAGCTATCGCTAATGCTGAACATAATAATGGTACTGATTTAGATGGATTAAAAGTAACAAAAATTTTAGTTGATGAAGGTCCTACAATGAAACGTATGATGCCTCGTGCTAAAGGGCGTGCTGATAGAATTTTAAAACGTACAAGTCATATTACTGTAGTAGTAGAATAATAAATTATTCACTTCTTCTGGAGAAAGCTAGTATGGGACAAAAAGTTCATCCTAATGGGATGCGATTAGGTATAATTAAATCTTGGAATTCTATTTGGTTTGCAAATAGTAAAAATTTTGCAAATTATTTAGATAGTGATTTTAAAGTTAGAAAATTTTTAATGCAAAAATTATCTAAAGCTTTTATATCAAAAATTATTATAGAAAGGCCTGCTAAAAGTATTAGAGTAACTATCTATACAGCACGTCCTGGGATTGTAATTGGTAAAAAGGGAGAAGATGTAGATAAATTAAGAAAGGTAATATCTACTATTTCTGGAGTTCCCGCTCAAATTAATATTTCAGAAATTAAAAAACCTGAATTAGATGCAAAATTAGTTGCAGATAGTATTAGTTCTCAATTAGAAAGAAGAGTGATGTTTCGTAGGGCTATGAAAAGAGCTGTACAAAATAGTATTCGTCAAGGTGCTAAAGGTATTAAAGTAGAAGTTAGTGGAAGATTAGGTGGTACAGAAATAGCTCGTACTGAATGGTATAGGGAAGGACGTGTACCGTTACATACATTACGAGCAGATATTGAATATAATACTGCAGAAGCACATACTACATATGGTGTTATTGGTGTTAAAGTGTGGATTTTCAAAGGGGAAATTTTAGATGGAATGTCTATTATTAATCCTCTAGAAAAATCTGTTATTTCACAAAAGAAACAGAATCGAAAAAATCGTAAGTTAGGAGGATGAATATGTTTCAACCAAAGCGAACGAAATTTCGAAAAATGCATAAAGGTAGAAATCGTGGATTGGCTGTAGGTACAGACGTACATTTTGGTTCATTTGGTTTAAAAGCTATTGATAGAGGTAGATTAACTGCACGTCAAATTGAATCTGCTAGAAGAACAATAACTAGAGCAGTTAAACGTCAAGGAAAAATGTGGATTCGTATATTTCCAGATAAACCTATTACTCAAAAACCACTAGAGGTAAGAATGGGTAAAGGTAAGGGAAATGTTGAATATTGGGTGGCTTTAGTACAACCAGGGAAAATATTATATGAAGTTTCTGGTATATCTGAAGAACAATCAAGAGAAGCTTTTAAATTAGCTGCTTCTAAATTACCTGTTAAAACTACTTTTGTTTTCAAGAGATAATTTAATATGAATGAATTACAACTAAAAAAAGAAAATGAGTTACAAGAAGAATTGTTAGCTTTATGTAGAGAACAATTTAATTTAAAAATTCAATTATCATCAGGTAAATTACAGAAATTTCATTTATTAAAAAATGTACGTCGTAATATTTCTCGAATTAAAACATTATTAAGTGAAAAAAACACAAATGAAAGTTAAAAATAGTCGTTTATTGAATGGTTGTGTTATAAGTGATAAAATGCAAAAGTCAATTGTTGTAGCAATTGAAAGATTAGTAAAACATAATTTATATGGAAAATTTATTAAACGTACTACGAAATTACATGTTCATGATGAAAAAAATGAATGTAAAGAGGGTGATATAGTAGAAATTTGTGAATGTCGTCCTATTTCTAAAACTAAATCATGGAAACTTGTCCGTATTGTTGAAAAAAGTATATCTTAATAATATGTTATTAAATTATAATTTAACTATAAATTTGAAGTATTAGTAATATTTAAAATTTTTTTTTTACGGAGTTTTTTATGATACAAACACAAACAGTGTTAAATATTGCTGATAATTCAGGTGCTCGTTCAGTTATGTGTATTAAAGTTTTAGGTGGATCAAGAAGAAGATATGCAAGTATTGGAGATATTATTAAAGTTGCAGTAAAAGAAGCTATTCCAAGAAGTAAAGTTAAGAAAGGAGAAGTTTTAAAAGCAGTGATAGTTAGAACTAAAAAAGGTATTCGTCGTTCTGATGGTTCTTTAATTCGTTTTGATAATAATGCTTGTGTCATTTTAAATAATAATGAACAACCATTAGGAACACGTATTTTTGGACCGGTTACTCGTGAATTAAGAATAGAAAAATTTATGAAAATTATTTCATTAGCTCCTGAAGTATTGTAATTAAGGTAATGTAGTATGGCTACTAAAATAAAAAAAAATGATGAAGTTTTTGTATTGTCTGGAAAAGAAAAAGGAAAAAAAGGAATTGTACAATCTGTTATTAATGCTAAAAAAGTTATAATACGTGGAGTAAATTTAGTCACTAAACATCAAAAACCAATTCCTTCTAGAAATCAAACTGGAGGAATTATAAAAAAAGAATCATGTATTTCTATTTCTAATGTTGCAATTTATAATTCTATTACTAAAAAACCAGATCGAATTGGTTTCAGATTTGAAAATGGTAAAAAAATACGATTTTTCAAATCAAATAAAGAAAAAGTTCAGTAAATAGGAGATAAAGAATGGATACTCTATATAAGTATTATAAAGATACAGTAATTAAGCAACTCATGATTAAATTTAATTATTGTTCTGCTATGCAAGTTCCTAAAATTGAAAAAATTACTTTAAATATGGGAGTAGGTGATGCAGGAGCTGACAAAAAGATTTTAGATCATGCTTTAACAGATTTATCATTAATAACTGGACAAAAAGCTTTAATAACCAAAGCTAAGAAATCAGTAGCAAGTTTTAAAATTAGACAAGGTTATCCAATTGGTTGTAAAGTTACATTAAGAAATGAACGTAAGTGGAATTTTTTTAATCGTTTAATTAATATTGCTATACCTAGAATTCGTGATTTTCGTGGATTATCAAAAAAATCTTTTGATGGAAGAGGAAATTATAGTATGGGTATTAGAGAACAAATTATTTTCCCTGAAATTAATTATGATAAAATAAATCATGTTCGTGGATTAGATATTACGATTACTACTACAGCAAAATCTGATAGTGAAGGTTTAGCTTTATTATCTGCTTTTCATTTTCCATTTCGTAAATAATATTACAATCAAGTTGATAAGGAAAATATAATGGCTAAACAGTCTATGAAAGCAAGAGAATTAAAACGTATAAAATTGACTACTAAATTTTCTATTAAAAGAATGAAATTAAAATCGATTATTTCTGATTTAAGTTTATCTCAAGAAAATAGGTGGAATGCGATATTAAAATTACAGAAATTACCTCGTGATTCTAGTCCATCTCGTCAAAGAAATAGATGTAATCAAACTGGTCGTCCTCATGCTTTTTTAAGAAAATTTGGATTAAGTCGTATAAAAGTACGGGAAGCAGCGATGAGAGGTGAAATTCCTGGATTAAGAAAATCCAGTTGGTAATAAATATAATAAACGGAATATGAGAGGAAATGTAGATGAGTACACAAGATCCTATATCTGATATGTTAACTCGTATCCGAAATGGACAAATAGCTAATAAAATTTTAGTAAAAATGCCGTCTTCTATATTAAAAAAATCAATTGGAAAAGTATTAAAAGAAGAAGGATATATTCATAATTATTATATACATGGAACTACTAAAAAAGAATTAGAAATTTATTTAAAATATTTTCGTGGAAAACCAGTAATTTCCAAAATACATCGCATTAGTAAACCTAGTTTGAGAATATATAAAAAAAATAGTAAGTTACCTAAAGTTATGGATGGATTAGGTATTGCAATTATTTCTACTTCTAAAGGTGTTATGACAGATCGTACTGCTCGTAAAATGAACCTTGGTGGTGAAATTATTTGTTATGTATCATAATAATATTAGGAGGAAAAATGTCTCGTATAGCTAAGTGCCCTATTATTGTCCCTCCTGAAGTAGAAGTAATATTAAATGAAAAAAGTATTACAATTAAAAAAAATCAGATTGTATTGAATAGATTAATCAATGATAGTGTTGCAGTAAATTTTCATAATAACGTATTAACTTTTAAAAATAAATTTAATACAGTATATGGTTGGGCTCAAGCAGGTACTATTCGCTCATTAGTGTATTCTATGATTATAGGAGTCACTCATGGTTTTTATAAAAAATTGCAACTATCAGGTGTCGGTTATCGTATTGCAATACATAAAACAAATATTATTAACATGTCATTAGGATATTCTCATGTAATAGATTACAAGTTGCCTATTGGTGTTACTGCAACAGTGATTGCTCAAAATGAAATTATTTTAAAAAGTGCGGATAAACAATTAGTAGGACAAGTAGCAGCTAACTTACGTTCATATAGAGTTCCTGAATCATATAAAGGAAAAGGTGTTCGATATGAAAATGAAATAATAAAAATTAAAGAGGCAAAAAAGAAGTAAGATGATATCTAATGCAAGTACTACAAAAAAAAAGTTTGCTAGATTACGTCGTGCTAGACGTGTACGTTGTCAATTAAAGAAATTAGGAGTTATTCGTTTAGTTGTACATCGTTCTTCTCGTCATATGTATGCTCAGATTATTGTTTCTGAAAATGCTAAAGTTTTAGTTTCAGCTTCTACATTAGAACGTAACATTTTTTCATCTTTAAAATATACAGGAAATCAAGAATCTGCAGCTATTCTTGGTAGAATTATTGCTGAGAGAGCTATAAATAAAACTATTACATCAGTTTCTTTTGATCGTTCTGGTTTTCAATATCACGGTCGAGTTAAAGCATTAGCTGAATCAGCTCGAAAATCTGGACTCAAGTTTTAAGGCAAAATAATTGGATGGCTAATTTAGAAAAAAATACAGGTATTGAATTACAAGAAAAATTAATTTCTGTGAATCGAGTATCTAAAACGGTTAAAGGTGGTCGTATTTTTTCATTTACTGCTTTAACAGTAGTAGGAAATGGAGAAGGAAAAGTAGGTTTTGGTTATGGAAAAGCAAGAGAAGTACCAGCTGCTATTCAAAAAGCAATGGAAAAAGCAAGAAGAAATATGATTACTATTCCTTTAAAGAATAAAACTTTATATCATTCTTTACAAGGATTTCATACAGGTTCTATGATATTTATGAAACCTGCTTCTGATGGTACGGGAATTATAGCAGGAGGTGCTATGAGAGCAGTGTTAGAAGTTGCTGGAATTCATAATGTATTAGCTAAATCGTATGGTTCTACTAATCCTATTAATGTTGTTCGAGCTACTATGAAAGGATTGGAGAATATGAATTCTCCAGATATGATAGCTGCTAAACGCAATAAATCTATAGATGAAATTTTAGGTTAATTCTCAAATGATTATGAAAATAAAAATTACGCAAGTTAAAAGTTCTATAGGACGTTTACCAAAACATAAATCTACTTTGAAAGGATTAGGATTAAGAAGAATTGGACATAGCGTATATCGTAATAATGATAATGCTATTAGAGGAATGATAAAAAAAATTTCTTACATGTTAGAAGTAAGAGAGGAGTAAGAAATGTATTTAAATACTTTAAAAGGATCAAAAAATTCTTATAAAAGTAAAAAAAGATTAGGTAGAGGAATTGGTTCTGGTTTAGGAAAAACTTCAGGTAGAGGACATAAGGGTCAAAAATCTAGATCTGGTAGTAGTATTCGTCGTGGTTTTGAAGGAGGTCAAATGCCATTGTACAGACGTATACCAAAATTTGGATTTACTTCTAGAAAAAAAATTCTAACGGATGAAATTCGATTATTTGAATTAGAAAAAATTAAAAATAATATTATTAATTTAGAACAATTAAAATTATATAATTTAATTAATAGTAATATAAAGTATGTAAAAATCATTCTTTCCGGAACAATTAACAAACCATTGATTATACAGGGATTACGTGTTACAAAAGGTGCTCGATTAAAAATTGAAGAAGCTGGTGGTAAAATAATTGAGGAAAATTAGTATATAATGAGTAAGATATTAAAAATTAATACTAATAATATTAATTCTGGACTGACAGAATTAAAAAAAAGGTTGTTATTTTTCGTTTTTTCTTTATTAGTATTTAGAATTGGAACATTTATTCCTATACCAGGAATTAACACTATTGAATTATCTCAATTAATTAATTATCAAAAAGGAACCGTTGTTGAGATGTTTAATATGTTTTCTGGTGGAGCTTTAAGTCATGCTTCAATTTTTTCTTTAGGAATTATGCCATATATTTCTGCATCAATTATATTGCAAGTTTTAACTTTAGTGCATCCTAAGTTAAAAGATCTAAAAAAAGAAGGAGATATAGGAAGACAAAAGATTAATCGGTATATAAGGTATACTACTTTGTTTTTATCTATTTTACAATCTATAGGTATTGCTATTAGTTTTCCACATATACCAGGAATGCAAAATTTAGTAGTCAACTTAAATTTCAGTTTTTATTGTTTAGCTATTATTAGTTTAGTTACAGGAACTATGTTTTTAATGTGGTTAGGAGAATTAATTACTAAAAGTGGAATAGGAAATGGTATTTCTATTATTATTTGTACTGGTATCTTGGTAGGATTTCCTGGAGCTATTGGAAACACTATTGAAGAAATAAGACAAGGAAATTTATCCGTTTTATTATTATTTGTAATTTTAATATTAGTATTTTCTATTACTTGTTTAGTAGTTTGTATTGAAAGAAGCCAGAGAAAAATTTTTGTTAATTATGCACGTCGTCAACAAGGTAGGAAAATGTATTCTTCACATAGTACATATTTACCATTAAAAGTAAATATGTCAGGTGTGATTCCAGCTATTTTTGCTTCTAGTTTAATTTTATTTCCTGCTACTATAGTTTCTTGGTTTGGAAGTATGCATTATTTCCATTGGTTTTCATTGATAGTATGGAATTTACAACCTAATCAACCGTTATATTTAATTTTATATATTAGTACTATATTTTTCTTTTGTTTTTTTTATACAGAATTATTATTTAATCCTCGTGAGACAGCTGATAATTTAAAGAAATCAGGAGCATTTATTCCTGGAATTAGACCAGGAGAGCAAACTGCAAAATATATAAAGAAAATTATGTTACGTTTAATTTTAATTAATGCATTATATATTACTTTTATTTGTTTAATTCCAGAATTTCTTAGGAATGCTATACATGTTCCATTTTATTTTGGTGGAACTTCGTTACTGATAGTAGTAGTCGTAATTATGGATTTTATTTTGCAGATACAAACTATGATTATGTCAAATCAATATGATTCAATTTTAAAAAAAACTAATTTTAATATAAAACATTAACAAAATAATATGTTAGATATTTTTTTTGAGGTGTTATAATGAAAGTTCGAGCATCAGTAAAAACATTATGTAGAAATTGTAAAATTGTTCGAAGAAAAAATGTTGTTCGGATTATTTGTAGTAACGATCCAAAGCATAAACAACGTCAAGGATAATTGTATTTATTTTAATTATATATATAAATAATAATATTATTGATTATTATTTGTTAAAAATAAAAAATTGTAACTATCAAGATCAAGGAGTAAATAGTGGCTCGTATTGCAGGTATCAATATTCCTGATAACAAGCATGCTATTATTGCTTTAACAGCAATTTATGGTATAGGAAAAGCTCGTGCTAAAATAATTTGTTTTTCTACAGGTATATCTGAAGAAATGAAAATTGCTGATTTATCAGAAAAACAAGTAGAATTATTACGTGAAGCAGTATCTAAATTTATTGTAGAAGGTGATTTAAGAAGAGATATAACGTTAAGTATTAAAAGATTGATGGATTTAGGATGTTATCGTGGTTTAAGACATAGAAAAAGTCTACCGGTAAGAGGTCAAAGAACAAAAACAAATGCTAGAACAAGAAAAGGTCCTAGAAAATCAATAAAAAAGTAATTTAATAGTCAGGAGTTTATAGTATGGCTAAGCCAGTAATTCGTACTAGAAAACGTATAAAAAAACAAATTTTAGATGGGGTTGCTCATATACATGCTTCATTTAATAATACCATTGTAAGTATTACTGATCGTCAAGGTAATACTTTAGGTTGGGCTACTTCTGGAGGTTCTGGGTTTCGAGGTTCAAGAAAATCTACTCCTTTTGCTGCTCAAGTAGCTGCAGAGCGTTGTGCTGATTTAGTTAAAGATTATGGAATAAAAAATTTAGAAGTAATGGTTAAAGGACCAGGTCCTGGTCGTGAATCTACTATTAGAGCTTTAAATACGGCAGGTTTTAAGATTACTAATATTACTGATGTAACACCAATACCTCATAATGGTTGTCGTCCTCCCAAAAAACGTCGAGTATAAATTAGATTTTTAGATATAGGAATATAAAATATAATGGCAAAATATTTAGGACCAAAATTACGATTATGCAGAAGAGAAGGAACTGATTTATTTTTAAAGTCTGGTTTTCGTTCCATTGATTCTAAATGTAGGATTGATCATCCACCTGGGCAACATGGTGCTCGAAAACTTCGTTTATCAGATTATGCAGTTCAGTTACGTGAAAAACAAAAAGTTAGAAGATTATATGGAATTTTAGAACGTCAATTTAGAAATTATTATAATAAAGCAGCTAGGCTAAAAGGTAATACTGGAGAGAAATTATTACAATTATTAGAATATAGATTAGATAATATAGTTTATCGAATGGGTTTTAGCGTTACTAGATCAGAAGCAAGACAATTAGTAAGCCATAGATCAATATTAGTGAATTTTAAGATTGTTAATATCCCTTCTTGTCAATTATCAAAAAATGATATTATTACAGTTCATAAGAATTCTCAAAATCAATCTCGTATTAAAGCTGCTTTAGAATTATCTGAACAAAGAGAACAACCAACTTGGTTGACAGTTGATATACATAAGATGGAAGGAATAATAACGAGAATTCCTGATCGTACGGATTTATCTGCAGATATTAATGAACATTTAATTATTGAACTTTATTCTAAATAATGTGTATATATGGAAGTGAGGTGAGGTAATTCATGAAGAATTCTGTAAATGATTTTTTAAAACCAAAATTAGTAGAAATAGAACAAATAAATGTTACACATGCAAAGGTTACACTTGAACCATTAGAGAGAGGATTTGGACATACTCTAGGCAATGCTTTGCGTCGTATACTTCTTTCTTCAATGCCAGGTTGTGCTGTAACAGAAGTAGAAATTGATGGAGTTCTTCATGAATATAGTAGTAAAGAAGGAGTACAAGAAGATGTTATTGAAATTCTATTAAATTTAAAGAAATTAGCAATTAAATTACATAGTAAAGAAGAAGTAATAGTTACATTACATAAAACGGGAATAGGAATAGTCACTGCATCTGATATTGCTTATCATTCAGATGTTGAAATTATTAAACCAGAACATGTTATTTGTAATTTAACTGATGTTCATTCTTCTATAAATATGAGAATTAAAGTACAACGTGGTCGTGGTTATGTTCCTGCTTTTGCTCGTATATCTTTAGAAGATAGTAAAAATACTATAGGTAGGTTATTAGTTGATGCTTGTTATAGTCCCATAGATCAGATTTCTTATAATGTGGAAGCTGCTAGAGTAGAACAGCGTACTGATTTAGATAAGTTAATCATTGAAATGAAAACTAATGGAACTATTGATCCTGAAGAAGCAATTAGAAGAGCAGCTACAATTTTATCAGAACAATTAGAGGCTTTTGTAGATTTAAAAGATGTAAGTGAACCAGAAGTACGTGAGGAAAAACCAAGTATTGATCCTATTTTGTTACGTTTAGTAGATGATTTAGAATTAACTGTTCGTTCTGCTAATTGTTTAAAAGCGGAATCAATACATTACATAGGTGATTTAGTTCAAAGAACTGAAGTTGAATTATTAAAAACACCTAATTTAGGTAAAAAATCTTTAACTGAAATTAAAGATGTATTAGCAGCAAGAAATTTATCATTAGGTATGCATTTAGAAAATTGGCCTCCTAAAAAAATTATAGATGAATGATTTTTTGTTTATATTGTTTAAAGTAATATAATTAAGGATACGGTATGCGACATCGCAAGATTGGTAGGAAGTTTAATCGAAATCGTAGTCATCTTAAATCTATGTTTCAAAATATGTCATGTTCATTATTTCGTCATGAAATTATTAAAACCACTTTAGAAAAAGCAAAAGAACTTCGTAGATTTGTTGAGCCTTTGATAACTGTTTCAAAGACAGACACTTTATCAAATCGTAGATTACTATTTTCTAAATTAAGAAATAATGAAATAGTAGCTAAGTTATTTCATACTCTTGGTCCTAGGTATAATACTAGATTAGGTGGTTATACTAGACTATTAAAATGTGGATTTCGTGTGGGTGATAATGCTGCATTAGCTTATATCGAATTAGTAGATCGAATACAAAATAAAAAAGATAGTATTTAAATTAAAATTGATTGTGTTTGATATTTTTAAATTTGTTTTATTATATTAAATGTATGATGATTAATTTAATTATAATAATTAAAAAAAACGGTATTAGATACCGTTTTTTTAATTTCTAGTGTAACAATATTTTATTGAATAAAATTGTACTTTAAGGTAATAATATATTATATTTATTTAATTTATTTTAATATTGATTCTGGAATAAACCATTTTTTTTTGGAATTATAAATATCTATTGATGTAATTATTTTTTTACCTGGAAATTGTATTTCTTGAATTTGTATTATATCAGTTGCGGTTTGTATATTTATTCCTTCTTTATTAATAGATAAAATTTTCCCGATACATTTTTCTTTATAAATGTAATTTGGTATAATTTGAGCTTTAAATATTTTTATTCGAATATTATGAATAATAAAATAACTTATAGGCCATGGATTATATGCACGGATCATTCTATCTATTACTTGTGCTTCGTTATTCCAATTAATTTTAGCATCAATTTTTTGTATTTTTTTTGAATATGTTGATATTAAATGATCTTGTCTTTGATATATCACTATTTTTTTGATAATGTTTGTTAATGTAACTAAAATACATTGAATTCCTAATTGGATTAATTTTTTGGTTAAAGATTTTGTAGTATCTATATTTGTAATATTACATTTTCTTGAGTATAGAATATCACCAGTATCAATATTATTATCCATTTTTATAATAGTAATTCCAGTAAATTTATCACCTGCTAATAAAGCACTGTGTATGGGAGATGGACCTCTCCAACGAGGTAGCAAAGATGCATGAATATTAATACATCCCATAGGAAACATATTTAATATTATTTTTGGAAGTATTAAACCATATGCAACTACAATCATTATATTTGCATTAAAACAAGATAAAGAAGATTGAATTGAATAATTTAATATATTTGGTTGAAATATTGGAATATTATGTTTTTTAGCAATTTTTTTAACTGGAGAAAAAGTGGTTTGATTGCCTCTTCCAGAAGGTTGATCTGGTTTTGTAAGAACAGCTACAATGTTATATTTAGATTTAATTAATTCATTTAAATGTTGAGCAGAAAATTCTGGTGTTCCGGCAAATATTATTTTTAACATATAATTGTATTATATTTCATATTTATTATGATTTTTAAATTTATATAGTTTTTTTATTTTTTTTTCAATTCGATTTTGTTTTAATAATGATAAATAATCAATAAACAATTTCCCTTCTAAATGATCCATTTCATGTTGAATACATATTGAAAGTAATGATGATGCTGTTATTTCGATTTTATTTCCAATTCTATTAATAGCTTGTATTTTTATAAAATTTGATCTGTTAATCTTTGCCCGTTGATCAGGAATGGATAAACAACCTTCTTCTATGTATGAGTTTCCATACTTTTCTATTAATTTAGGATTGATTAATACAATTTCTTCTATTTGATCTATATTAATTACAATTATTTTTAAATTGATTCCTACTTGTGTAGCAGCGAGTCCTATTCCTTCTTGAAAATACATTGTTTCAAACATATCGTTAATGATTTTGTTTATTTTAGAATTCATTTTTTTTACAGGTTCAGCTTTAATTCTTAAACCTGGATCGGGGTAATATAATAAATTTAGAACTGACATAAATATTTTAAAATATACTTTGATAAAAAATAATTAATGATTATTATAAACTGTTTTATATAAATTTACAGCTCAAATTTTACTTGTTTTACTTGATATAGCAGTGTTTTTAAATAAGAATGATTATTTAATAATATGTAATATACTTAATATTAAGTATTATAAGAATAATTTTTTAAAATATATTAATATAAATAATATATTATTAATATTATAAATATATATAAATATTGATTTTTTTGTTTTTTAAATAAGTAAATTATTTATTGTTATTGCTCATTGATTACAATTATATTGTAAGATACTATCAATTTTATTTTAATGTTAATAATATATGTTTAATAATGTTCATAATATTAATTATTCTAGCGTTTATACTGTAAGTGATGTTGTGAATCAATTAAATAAAAAAAAAATTATAGCATATCCTACTGAATCAGTATTTAGTCTTGGTTGTGATCCAGATAGTAAATCAGCAATTTTTTCATTAATCAAATTAAAAAATAGAAATATTAACAAAGGTTTTATATTAATTGCCGCGCATTATGATCAATTAAAACCTTATATATTAGAAAAAAAAATTTTATTATCGCATAAAAAAATTTTATCTTCTTATTGGCCAGGACATAAAACTTTTTTATTACCAGCTAATGATAATGTTCCATATTGGTTAAATGGTAATTCATCCTTTATAGCTACTCGTATCACAAATCATAAAGTAGTAAAAAATTTATGTTCTCTTTTTGGAAAACCTATTATTTCTACTAGTGCTAATTTAACAGGACTATTACCTTGTAGGACGGTAGAAGAATTTTACAAACAATTTGGAAAAAATATAATGTTATTACGTGGACCTTTGGGAATTAACAAAAAACCTTCTTCTATTTTTAATCTTATTACTGGAGAAATAGTTCGTTATGGATAATACTATATCTGAATTTGTTGTTGTAGGTAATCCGATTGAACATTCTTTATCCCCTTTTATTCACAAACAGTTTGCTAAACAAACAGGTATTGTTCATAATTATTCTGCTAAATTAGTAAACAAACATAATTTAGTATTTTTTTTAAATGATTTTTTTAGTAAATCAGGTAAGGGTGTTAATATTACATTACCTTTTAAAAAAGAAGCTTTTTTATTTGCGGATCAAGTTACAAATAGAGCTAATATAGCTGGTTCTGTAAATACTTTAATAAAATTAAGTAATAAGATAATTTTAGGAGATAATACGGATGGAGAAGGATTACTATATGATTTACGTAAATTAAATTTTTTAAAAAAAAAAGATAATGTATTATTATTAGGAGCTGGAGGAGTAGCTTATGGTATAATGAATGTTCTATTAGATTTGAATTGTTCAATTTTTGTTTTTAATCGTACATTTTCTAATGCGGAAAAATTAGTATTACATTTTAATAAATATAAAAAAATTACAATTTTGAAACAGTATGAATTAATTAATTTTTCTTTTGATTTAATTATTAATGCTACTTCTTCTGGTGTAACTGGTGATATACCAATGATTTCTAGTAAAGTAATTAATAATACTAGGTATTGTTACGATATGTATTATACACAAAAAAGAGAACAAACTCCTTTTTTGTCTTGGTGTTTAAAAAACGGAGCTAGAGATGTACAAGATGGTATGGGTATGTTAGTTGCTCAAGCAGCTGCTTCTTTCTTTCTATGGCACAGAATACGTCCTGAAATAGAACCAGTAATTAATATTTTAAGAAATACAATTCATTCTGAATAGAATATTGATCAAAATTATTATTTATGTTTGTTTTATCTATTCTAATGTTTATTAGAATTTTATGGTAATATATTTATAAAGTGTTTATTTTTTTTTTAATGTTTATATAGTTTATTATTAAAATAAAAAAAAAACTTGACTCTTTACGTTCAATATGTAACATATATAAATATAAGAATTTATTTTTTTGTCCCCTTCGTCTAGTGGTTAGGACATCGCCCTTTCACGGCGGCAACAGGGGTTCAAATCCCCTAGGGGACATAAAATTATAGTATTTAATTATTTTTGTTGTATACTATTTTGAAATTTTATGTTATATTAACTTAGTTTTAATTGAAAATGAATTATTGTTTTTTGCTCTTTAAAAATTTGGCAACAAGAAAAATTTTATTATTATTGTAATTTTAGATAATAAGACACCTGTGGGTTGTAAGGTTAAGCAAATAAGCGTACATGGTGAATGCCTTGGCAGTCAGAGGCGATGAAGGACGTGCTAATCTGCGAAAATTATCGGTAAGTTGATATGAAACGTTATAGCCGGTGGTATCCGAATGGGGAAACCCGATACTTATTAAAAAAAGTATCATTACTATACTGAATTCATAAGTTAGTAAAGCAAACCAAGAGAACTGAAACATCTAAGTACCTTGAGGAAAAGAAATCAATTGAGATTCCCTAAGTAGTGGCGAGCGAAAAGGGAAAAGCCTAGAGTTTATTTCAGTACTTATTTTAGTAGAATGATTTGGAAAAATCAGCGATACATGGTGATAGCCCAGTATACGAAAAAATTTTTATTGTGAACTCAAAAAGTAGGGCGAGACACGAGAAATCTTGTCTGAATATGGGGGGACCATCCTCCAAGGCTAAATACTCCTGACTGACCGATAGTGAACTAGTACCGTAAGGGAAAGGCGAAAAGAACCCCGGTTAGGGGAGTGAAATAGATCCTGAAACCGTGTACGTACAAGCAGTAGGAGCTCAATTTTTTTATAGAGTGACTGCGTACCTTTTGTATAATGGGTCAGCGACTTGTATTTTGTAGCAAGGTTAACCTAATAGGGGAGCCGAAGGGAAACCGAGTCCTAAACAGGCGAATTTTTTTTAAGTTTCAAGATACAGACCCGAAACCCGGTGATCTAGCCATGGGCAGGTTGAAGGTTAGGTAAAACTAACTGGAGGACCGAACCGACTGATGTTGAAAAATCAGCGGATGACCTGTGGTTAGGGGTGAAAGGCCAATCAAACCGGGAGATAGCTGGTTCTCCCCGAAAGCTATTTAGGTAGCGCCTCGTGAATTCATCTTCGGGGGTAGAGCACTGTTTCGGTTAGGGGGCCATCCCGGTTTACCAATCCGATGCAAACTCCGAATACCGTAGAATGTTATCACGGGAGACACACAGCGGGTGCTAACGTTCGTTGTGGAGAGGGAAACAACCCAGATCGCCAGCTAAGGTCCCAAAGTCATAGTTAAGTGGGAAACGATGTGGGAAGGCATAAACAGCCAGGATGTTGGCTTAGAAGCAGCCATCATTTAAAGAAAGCGTAATAGCTCACTGGTCGAGTCGGCCTGCGCGGAAGATGTAACGGGGCTAAACTATGCACCGAAGCTGCGACAATTAATTTGTTTTTTAGTTGGGTAGGGGAGCGTTCTGTAAGCCAATGAAGAAATATTGAGAAATGTTTTGGAGGTATCAGAAGTGCGAATGCTGACATGAGTAACGATAAAGCAGGTGAAAAACCTGCTCGCCGAAAGACTAAGGGTTCCTGTCCAACGTTAATCGGGATAGGGTAAGCCGATACCTAAGGCGAGGTCGAAAGGCGTAGTCGATGGATAACAGGTTAACATTCCTGTGCTTAATATTACTGCGAAGGGGGGACGGAGAAGGTTAGATTATCCAGGCGACGGTTGTCCTGGTTTAAATGTGTAGGTATAATGATTAGGCAAATCCGGTCATTTTTAATCTGAGGCATGATAACGAATTACTACGGTAATGAAGTAATTAATACCACGCTTCCAAGAAAAGCCTCTAAGCATCAGGTAATATTAAATCGTACCATAAACCGACACAGGTAGTTAGGTAGAGAATACTAAGGCGCTTAAGAGAACCCGGGTGAAGGAACTAGGCAAAATAGTGCCGTAACTTCGGGAGAAGGCACGCTAGCATGTAAGTAATAAGATTTACTCTTAAAGCTGAAGTTAGTCGAAGATAACAGCTGGCTGCAACTGTTTATTAAAAACACAGCACTGTGCAAACATGAAAGTGGAAGTATACGGTGTGACGCCTGCCCGGTGCCGGAAGGTTAATCGAAGAAGTAAAGGGAAACCTGAAGCTTTAGACTGAAGCCCCGGTAAACGGCGGCCGTAACTATAACGGTCCTAAGGTAGCGAAATTCCTTGTCGGGTAAGTTCCGACCTGCACGAATGGCGTAATGATGGCCAGGCTGTCTCCACCCGGGACTTAGTGAAATTGAAATTGCTGTGAAGATGCAGTATACCCGCGGCAAGACGGAAAGACCCCGTGAACCTTTACTATAGCTTGACACTGAATATTGATCTTTAATGTGTAGGATAGGTGGGAGGCTATGAAATTTAAACGCTAGTTTAAATGGAGCCAACCTTGAAATACCACCCTTTACAGTTTAGTATTCTAATCTTGTACCGTTATCCGGTATGGAGACAATGTCTGGTGGGTAGTTTGACTGGGGCGGTCTCCTCCCAAAGAGTAACGGAGGAGTACAAAGATTGGCTAATCACGGTCGGACATCGTGAGGTTAGTGCAAAGGCATAAGCCAGTTTAACTGTGAGCGTGATAACGCGAGCAGATGCGAAAGCAGGTCTTAGTGATCCGGTGGTTCTGAATGGAATGGCCATCGCTCAACAAATAAAAGGTACTCCGGGGATAACAGGCTGATACCGCCCAAGAGTTCATATCGACGGCGGTGTTTGGCACCTCGATGTCGGCTCATCACATCCTGGGGCTGAAGCAGGTCCCAAGGGTATGGCTGTTCGCCATTTAAAGTGGTACGCGAGCTGGGTTTAGAACGTCGTGAGACAGTTCGGTCCCTATCTGCCGTGGGCGTAGGAAGATTGAGGGGGGCTGCTTCTAGTACGAGAGGACCGAAGTGGACGCATCACTGGTGTTCGGGTTGTCATGCCAATGGCATTGCCCGGTAGCTAAATGCGGGAAAGATAAGTGCTGAAAGCATCTAAACACGAAACTTGCCCCAAGATTAGTCTTCCCTGAACAATAATTTATTGTTAACTGAAGGGACGTTGTAGACTACGACGTTGATAGGCTAGATGTGTACGCATAGCAATATGTTTAGCTAACTAGTACTAATGACCCAAGAGGCTTAACCTTACAACACCAGAGGTGTTTTTCAATAATAAATAAGATTAAAATCTTGTTGACAAATTTAATTATTTAATATATTATATTTTTGCCTGGTAAAAATAGCAATTTGGTACCACCTGATCCCATTCCGAACTCAGAAGTGAAACATTTTTACGCCGATGGTAGTACAGGGTCTCCCTGTGTGAGAGTAGGAAATTGCCAGGCATATATTTTTTAAAATACTTCTTTTTAAAATAATAATTAAGTTAAAAACTAGATATTTTTTTAAATTAATTATAAAATACACTTCTTCTTATTTAAAATATATTCAATTATAAATAAAAAATATTCTTAAATAACAATAGATTAATTATTTTAAATCTACAGTAATTAAAGATTAGTTTTTTATTGTAATGTTTATTTTTTAAAAAATCATATTTAATCAAATCAATATAAGTAATTTACTAACTTATTTTTTAAGTTTAGTTTATATTTTTTATTTAAGGTAACAATAGATGTCTAAGATTAAAGGTAATGTTAAGTGGTTTAATGAGTCTAAAGGTTTTGGATTTATCACTCCTGAAGATGGAAGTAAAGATGTTTTTGTTCATTTTTCAGCTATCCAAAGTAATGGTTTTAAAACGTTAACTGAAGGACAAAGTGTTGAATTTGAAATTACTGAAGGTGCTAAAGGACCATCAGCTGCTAATGTTATTAGTATATAATTTTTTTGTAATCTTAGATTATATTTAAAATTGCAAAATTGTTTTAATAAAATAGAACGTGTAAAAGTAATTCTTACACGTTCTAAATTTTTATCATTTTATATATTATTTTGTATATGTATGTATATACAAAATAATTATCTAAATATGAGTTTAAAATAATTAATATAATTATTTTAGTTATGTATGCTTTTTTTCTATATATATATAGAGGATTTCTATTATTAGAATACCATTCTTACCATACTAATTTGACTAATTTCATTATACAATTGTTCAATTTGTTCAAAATTTTTTGCACAAATTGTAATTGAAACAGATAAGTAATTTCCTTTATTACTAGACTTAACTTGTGGAATGTAATCTCCTGGTATGCATAATTGAACGACTCTAATAATTTGATCAATTAATTCTGGACGTGATAGACCAATAATTTTATATGTAAAATAACAAGGAAATGTTAACATTTCTTGTAGTTTTTTTCTCATTATATCCTTCTGGTTTTTATTAATATAATTTTAATTTTTAAATTGTGTTACTTGTTATAAATTTTTTATATATATATGTATGCATTATTTATTTAAAAGAAATAAAAATAATATATAATTAACATTCTAACTTGAATAATCAATGTAATTTTTTTTATTTACATGTATAAATTCAAATTAGAATGTTAATTATATATTATTTTTTTTATTTTATAAATTTTATTTTAAATATGTTATTTAATTATATGAGTTGATCTATATATAGTTTTGTTTATTAATATTTTTTATATTAATAATATGAAATATATATTTATTTTTTTATAGTAAAAAATATTATATATAATAAAAATTATATATTTTTAAATAAAAAAATATTATGCAAAATAATTGTGGATTTAGTATGATTTTTATTAAATTTTTATCGAGATTACTTTTTATGTTAAAAATTTTTAATACATTAACTCGTAATAAAGAAATATTTAAGTCAATTAAAAAAAAACAAGTTGATTTATATGTATGTGGAATTACAGTGTATGATTTTTGTCATATAGGACATGGTAGGACTTTCATATTTTTTGATTTAATTATTCGATATTTTAAAGAATGTAATTATCAAGTAAAGTATGTTCGTAATATAACAGATATTGATGATAAAATTATTACTAGATCTATACATAATCAAGAAAATTTTATAGAGTTATCAAATCGTATGATTAATGCTATGCATAGTGATTTTTCTATGTTAAATATGCTACCAGCTACTATTGAGCCTCGTGTTACTAATTGTATAGATTCAATTATTCATATGATTGGTACATTAATTAATAAAAAACATGCTTATATTAGTAATAATGGTGATGTTTTATTTTCTGTAAGTAGTTATTTAGAATATGGAAATTTATCTAATCAATTTTTAAAAAAATTACAATCAAAAAATAAAATTTTATTAACAATTAATAACAAAAAGAATAAAAATGATTTTGTATTATGGAAACGTATTGATAATTCAAATTATATTTGGGATTCTCCATGGGGTTCAGGTCGCCCTGGTTGGCATATTGAATGTTCAGCCATGACAGATAAATATTTAGGAAATACATTTGATATTCATGGTGGTGGAATAGATTTGTTATTTCCTCATCATGAAAATGAAAAAGCGCAATCTACTTGTTTTAATAGTAATTTTTTAATTAATTATTGGATTCACGTTGGAATGTTAATTGTAAGCGATAACAAAATGTCTAAATCATTAAATAATTCTATTACATTGAATTCAATGTTAAAAAAATTTAATGGAGAAACAATACGTTATTTTTTTTTATCTACACATTATAGAAGTCCTCTGTATTATGATGAAAAAAATGTAAAAATTGCAGAAAGATGTATACAAAAAATTTACTTTTCATTATTAGGTACGGATGATAATTATATTCCTATTAAAAATTTTATTATAGAAGATGAAATAAATTTTCATCAAGCTATGAAAGATGATTTTAATTCTCCTCAAGCATTAAAAATTTTATTTAATTTAGTAAAAAAAATAAATTATTATAAATTAGTTAGTATTAATATAGATAAAGTTAATTTTTTTGCATACAAATTAAAATTATTAGGTAGAATATTAGGTTTTGTTTTTAACGTAAATCAATATTTTTTAACAGGAGATAAAAATAAATATAATTATAATATCATGGAAATAGATTTATTAATAAAGTTGCGAGAACAATATCGCACTAATAAAGAATGGGAAAAAGCAGATATATTAAGAAAAAAATTAAATTCTCATGGTATTAATATAAAAGATACAAAATATGGTACTAAATGGTATAAAATAAAATAAATAAAATTATATATTATATATTTTTATGTTTCTTTTTTTTTTGTATATGCTTGAAACGTATTTTTTAAAAGTGTAGCTACGGTTATAGGTCCTACTCCTCCTGGTACAGGAGTAATATAAGATGCATGAATTAATGCAGAATCAAAGTCTATATCTCCAATAATTTTCCCGTTTTTTAATTTATTAATTCCTACGTCAATTACAACAGCTCCTTTTTTAATCCATGTTCCATGTATGAAATTTGGAATTCCTACAGCTACTATTAGTAAATCAGCTTGTTGTATATAATATTTTAAATTTTTAGTAAATCTATGAGTTACTGTAATTGTGCAACCGATTAATAATAATTCCATACTCATAGGTCTTCCCACTATATTAGATGCACCCACTATTACTGCATGTAATCCATAAGTATTAATTTTATAATATTTTAATAAAGTTACAATTCCATAAGGAGTACACGCACGAAATTTAGGTGTACGTTGACATAATAATCCAATGTTATAAGGATGTAATCCATCAACGTCTTTGTTAATTTCAATATTACTTAGTATATTTGTAGGAATCATATATTTAGGAAGAGGTAATTGTATTAAAATACCATCAATTTTATTTTCTTTATTTAAATTATGAATAATAGATATCATTTTTTTTTCAGTAATATTATTTTTTATATGTATAATAGTTGATTTGATACCTACTTTATTACATTCCAGTTCTTTTTTTTGAACATATATTTGAGAAGCATCATCGGAACCAATTAAAATTATTGCTAAACCAGGTTTTCTTTTACCTTTTTTTAGTTGTTTATTAATTTCGTTTTTAATGTTTAAACATATTTGGTCTGCTATATAACGACCATCTATAATTTTTGCTATCATAATAAACTATTAGTATCCTATTGATCATTTTTGTTATATATATATTATATTATTAATGAAATTGTATTATTAATTATTTTAAATATACATATTTAAAATAATTAATGATTATTATTAAATAATATTGACCTAGATTATACTTAAGCAGTATAATATACTTTTTATAAACATGCGTTCTTAGCTCAGTTGGATAGAGCAACGGCCTTCTAAGCCGTAGGTCATAGGTTCGAGTCCTATAGAACGCAATATCTTTAATTGTTAATTTTTTTTTTAATTATATTTTATATTATTATTTTAAATAATAATATTTTTTTTTGATTTAATTTAATAAATTTATTATTTCTTTTTGTATAACGTTAATTGAGTTTCTAGAATCTATCTTTTTATAAATTAAATTTCTATTTTCTTGTTCTTTCAAATAATATTTAATTAATGGAATTGTAAATTTTTTGTATTCTTTTATTCTGGTTAAGATTATATCTTTATTATCATCATATCTAGTTATTAATTTTTCTCCAGTGATATCGTCAATTCCTTCTATTTTAGGAGGATAAAATGTTTTATGGTAGATTCTTCCAGAATTTTTATGTATTTGTCTACCTATAATTCTTTCCATGATAAATGATGTAGGTAACCAAAATTCAATTATATAATTTATTTTAATTTTTTTTTCTTTCATATAATTTGCTTGATTTAATGTTCTTGGAAAACCGTCCAATAAAAATCCATTTTTACAATCTAATTTTATTATTCTATTTTGAATTAAATTAACAACAATTTCATCTTTAATTAATTTTCCTTGTTTTAATTTTTCTAATATTTCATTTTTTTGTTTATTTTCTACTGTTGAGGAGATATTTTTTAATAAATCTCCAGTAGATATTTGTGGAATATTATACTTTTTTTTTATAAATTGAGCTTGAGTTCCTTTTCCTGTTCCTGGAGGACCTAGTAAAATAATATTCATTAGACTTCTCTTTTTTTTTTATTACATTAATAATTTATATTAAGATAGTGTGAATTTTTTTTAAATAACTATAATATAATAACATGTATTCAGATAATTCATTAAATTTAATACAAATCAATGAAGTATCTGAACATTATTTTCAAAATAGTTTAATTGTTTTGAATTAACAATAATTTATTTACTAAATTAATAAACTGATTAGGATTTTCTAATGTTCCTTTTTCAGCAAGTAATGCTTCTTCAAATAACAAAAATATCCAATCTTTTATTTCATTTTCGTTCTTTATATTCATTATTTTATTAATAAATTTATGATTAGGATTAATTTCAAATATATATTTAATTGGATTAACAGATTGTCCAGCAGCTAAAAATAATTTAGCCATTTGAGTGGTCATGGCATTAGCATCAGTAACTACTATAGCAGGAGTATTAGTTAATTTATAAGTTAATTTTACGTCTTTTACTTGATCTCCTAGTATTGATTTTATTTTTTCAATAAACAATAATATTTCAGTTTCTTTTTCTTTTTTATTGATTGCGTTATTGTTATCTTCAGTTAATTTATTAATAGAGCTGTCAGTAGTACTCACTGATTGAAATTTTTTCCCTTGAAATTCTGTTATATAATTCATCATCCATTCGTCAATTCGATCTGATAAAAGTAATACATCAATTTTCTTTTTTTTGAATAATTCAAGATGAGGACTAGTATAAGCAGAATTATAACTATCAGAAGTTATGTAATAAATTTTTTCTTGTTCAGGTAACATATTTTGTATATAATTTTGTAATGACAATGTTTGTTCTTGACTTTCTGTGGAAATAGCAGAAAAACGTAGTAAATTTAATATAATATTTTTATTTTCATGATCTTCAGCTGGACCTTCTTTAAATACTAATCCAAATTCTTTCCAGAAAATTTTATATTTTTCGTTATCTTCATTAGCTAATTTTGTTAAAGTTTGTAGTATTTTTTTTGTCAAAGACTTTTTAAGTTGTTGACTAATTTTATTTTCTTGTAAGGTTTCTCGAGAAATATTTAACGGTAAATCATTTGAATCAATAATACCTTTTACAAATCTAAGGTAATTAGGCAAAAATTGTTCAGCATTATCCATAATATAAATTTTTTTAATATATAATTTAAGTCCATTTTTATTTTCTTTATTCCATAAATCCCAAGTAGATTTCATAGGAATATATAGTAAACTAATATATTCTAATTTTCCTTCAACTTGATTATGACTCCATATTAAAGGTTCATTTTCTTCATTTGTAATTTGTTTATAAAAGTCTTTGTATTGTTGATTATTTATATTAGATTTGTTTATTGTCCAAATAGCAGTAGCTTTATTAATTTGTTCCCATGTATATACTTTATTTTTTTCATCAAATGTTTGTATTTCTATTGGTACATTAATGTGATCAGTATATTTACTGATAATACTTTTAATTTTCCAAATTTGTAAAAATTCTTCTTCTTCTGGTTTAAGATATAAACAAATTTCTGTACCTCTGGTTTCTTTTTTAATTGTAGATACTGAAAACTCTCCTTCTCCTAATGATTCCCATAATGTTGATTGATCAATAGGCATACCTGCATAACGAGTAGATACAGATACTTTTTTAGATACGATAAATGCTGAATAAAATCCTACTCCAAATTTACCTACAAACTGATTATTATTTTTTTCTATTTTTTCTATAGATTCTAAAAATAATTTAGTACCTGATTTAGCAATAGTTCCTAAATTATCAATAACTTCTTGATTTGTCATACCAATTCCGTTATCACTAATGATTATAGTTTTTTCTTTTTCATTAATTGAAATTTGAATTTTAGTTTTTGCGTCTTTTTCATAAAGATTGGGGTGTGATATTGACTGAAAATTTAATTTTTCTATGGCATCAGAAGCATTAGATATAAGTTCTCTAAGAAAAATATCTTTATTAGAATACAACGAATGAATCATTAGATGTAATAGTTGTTTGGATTCAGATTGAAAACTATATGTAGTTTTTTTTATATTATTCATATATATCCTTTAGTAATAATTTATTAAATGTATTTATATTTTTATATATATAATGTATTTAATTGTATATTTTTTGAAATTTAATTTATTTATAATATCTATTTTTTTTTTAATATATATAGTTTATTGATGTTATGTATATATGATGTTTAATACGTATTTTTAAATAGGAATATTAAAACCAGAAGGAAGACTCATTCCTGTTGATATTGTTTCCATTTTTTGTTTTTTTGCTTCATTTATCTTTCTGGAAGCGTCGTTAAAAGCAGCTGCTGCAAGATCTTCTAATATTTCAATATCATCATCAACTAATAAACTGGGATCTATTTTTACTTGTTTACAATTATATAGACCATTAATAGTAATTTTTACCAATCCTGCTCCTGATTCTCCTGTAGCTTCCATGGAAGAAATTTCTTTTTGTACTTGCTCTATTTTTTCCTGCATGTTTTGTGCTTGTTGCATTAGGTTTCCCAAACCATTTTTATTAAACATATTTTAACCTTTGTTTAGAATTACATGTAATATATCATAATAGAAATTAGTTGATACTAATTATCATTTAAAAATTTCTATATTTATATAATTAATTAGTATTAGATAAACATTTACTTTTAATTATTATCATTTGTATTATTATAAGTAATATATATATATTAATTTTCACCATACTTATAGTACGGTATTATTATAAATATAGATAAATTATTTACTATTTTTATTTATTATATTTTTATAATAGTAATAAATTTCTATATTAGAATTATTTAATTTTAGATATATATTAAATTTAATTATTTCTATTTTAAAAATATTTTATTATTTTATTTTTCTTTATTAAGATTTATTAATCTCAATAAAGCCATTTCTACACCTATTTTTGCATTGGGAGCAAATTTTAGTTCTTTTTTTCCTATAATTAATTCTTGGTAACATTTATGAATAGTAATAGGAGATATCGTATGAATTAAATTTTGTAAGATATTATTATGTATTTTATTTATATTTGTATTTTTCCACATCAATGGAAACGATTGTATCATAGCTATATGATGTAGTATTCTTAAAATTGTTGATAATATTTGATCCCATTCTATATTATTTTGATTCATTTCATTAAATATGTTTATAATTAATTCAGTATTATTATTTAGTAATGCTGAAACTATTTGTATTGCCAATTGATCACTAATAGAACCTGTAATTTCATATACTAGATTAGTAGAAATATTACCTTTACCTAGTGCTATAGCATGTTCAGTTAAGCTCAATCCATCTCTTAAGCTACCTTCGGAAAATATTGCAATATGTTTAATAGCATTTTCTTCAAAAGTAATATTTTCTTGTATTAAAATTTTTTTAATTCTTTTACATATTTCAGATTCTGAAATTGGTTTTAGATTAAATTGTAAACATCTAGATATAATAGTTTTGGGTATTTTTTCTATATTAGTGGTTGCGAAAATGAATTTGATATAATCAGGTGGTTCTTCAATATTTTTTAGTAAAGCATTAAAACTATGTTTAGATAACATATGAATTTCATCAATTAAATATATTTTATATTTACCCTTGATCGGTGCATAATGAATGTTGTTTAGTAAATCTTTCATATCTTCTATTTTAGTTCTTGAAGCTGCATCTACTTCTATAAGATCTAAAAAAGTACCATTTTCTATATTTATACAATTATTACATATTCTGCATGCTTGTATATTAGTTAAATTAGTACAATTCAGAGTTTTTGCTAGTATTCTAGCTATACTAGTTTTACCAGTTCCTCTAATTCCATATAATAACCAAGCATGGTGAATTTTATTAATTAATAAGCTATTATTAATAGCTTGGATAATATGTTTTTGACCAGATATTTGATCAAAAGATTGTGGTCTCCATTTTCTTGCTAACACTTTGTAGTTCATAAATTAATATGTTTCTTGTTTAAAATTGTAATATTTTAATATATTATAAATTAATATATTAAAAAATATTAAATATAATTTATGTAAAAATATTTATATTTTTAAAATAGTATGTTACAATTTTAAATTAATAATGAAGTATTATTATTTATGGTTCTGTTAGTAAATTAGTAGTGTAAATTTAAATATCTGGTCAGGTTCGGAAGAAAGCATCCAAATTAAATTAAACAGGTACTAATCAAACTAACAGAACATATGATTAGTCTAAATTAATCATTAATGTATATAATTAAATTATAATTATTCAATTAGTATTTATAATTTAATTGATCTTTTTTTGATAAATTGTTTAATTGTAATTTATACATTTCCCAATATCTTCCTTGTTTTTTAATTAATTGATTATGTGTTCCTGATTCTACAATACATCCTTTGTTAAAAACAATAATTTTATCAGCTTCTATAATAGTAGATAATCTATGAGCAATAACAATTAATGTTGTTTGCTTTTGTATTAATTTTATTGCTTCTTGAATATTTTTTTCTGTTTCAGAATCAATATTAGCTGTAGCTTCATCTAATATTAAAATTTTTGGATGAGATATTAATATTCTAGCAATTGATAGTAATTGTTTTTGTCCAACTGATAAATTGTTTCCTTGTTCACCTAATAAAGAATGAATACCATTTTTCATAGATCGAGCAAGTTGATCTAATTTTACTTGTTTTAATATATTCCATACCTGTTCTTCTTGAATATTTTTTCCTAAAGTTATATTAGACATAAATGTATCAGCTAGAATAATAGGATCTTGTTGAACCATACTAATATTATTTCGTAATACTTCATGACTTAAGGAATGTAATAATCTATTATCTAAATAGATTTCTCCTTCATCAATAGGATAATATCCCATTAGTATATTAGCTAAAGTACTTTTACCACTTCCAGTATATCCTACAAAAGCATAAAAACTTTTTGATGGTATAGAAATATTAATATTGTTTAATATGTTATTTGTTTCATTTTTTTTATATTTAAAATTTAATTTTTTTATTTCAATTTTTCCAGTTTTCAATGGTAATAAATCTGTTCCATAGTATTGTTGAGGAGCATCAATTAGTTCAAATATTCTTTCTCCTGCAACAATAGCTTGCTGTAATATGCTTTGTTGAGTAGTAATTGCAATTAATGGTTCATTTAAACGTCCTAAATAATTTATGAAAGCATATAATACTCCAACTTCAAAAAAATTCATTGGAAACATACTAAATAAAATCATAAGACTAGATAAAATTATAGCTGAATACAAACTTAGAAGAGGTCTGAGTAAAAATCCATCTAATTTTAACGTTTGCATCCTTGAATTATAATGCTCCTGACAGGTATTGTGTATGGATTGTTGAAATCTATGTTGTTGCGAAAATTGTTGTATAACGTCCATTCCATTAATTATTTCATTGAATTTATTATTGATATTAGCTAGATGATATCGAACGTTTCTTAAAATTGGTATACTATAATGTTGATAAATAAACATTACAGTTATTATAAATGGGAAAATAGTAATAGAAATTAATGCCATTCTCCATTCTAAAGTAAACATAGCTATAAGTATTACAGTAATTAAAGTAATACTTCTAAAAACAGTTACTATTACGGTATCATACAGTTCTTTAATAACTTCGGTATCATTAGTAACTCTAGATATAATTTGTCCAATTTGTTGATTATCAAAAACAGACATAGGTTGCTGCAAAGCAGCATCTATTACTTCAGATCTTAATTTTTGTACTATATTAATAGCAATTTTACTAAATAAAATAGTTTGAAAATAATGTAATGAAGATGCAATAATTTGTAATATAATTAGAGTAATAATAATAGATATGATTAATTTTATATTTAAACATTGTTGTTCTAAAATATTATGAATAAAATAACTAATTAATATAGGACCTAATACTTCTGCAATTGATGCAATTAATAATAATAGACTAGCTATAATTAATAACTTTTTCCAAGGTATACCATATTTCAATAAACGTTGTAGTACAGGCCAAAATTTTACTACATTAGCCATTTTATTAATTTTCCTTGTATTATAAATGTTATTATTCATATTTTTTTTGTGTTTCTTGATAGTGATACATATCACTATACCAATTTTTTTCTTTCATAAGAGATAAATGAGATCCTTGTTTATTAATTGTACCATTTTTCATAACTATGATTTCGTTCATTTTTGATAAAGCTGATAATCTATGAGTAGAAATTATTATTGTATGTTTATTACTTTTCTTTAATTTTAAATTTGTTAAAATTTTATTTTCAGTATAAGCGTCTACAGCAGATAAAGCATCATCTAAGATTAAGAATTCTGAATTTAATAATAACGCTCTTGCAATAGCAATTCTTTGTTTTTGTCCTCCTGATAACATTACTCCTTTTTCTCCAACTTTTGTACAATATCCATTTGGTAATCTTATGATATCTTTATGTACATAAGCTAATTTAGCAACTTCTTCAATTTCTTTTTGTGTTGCTTTTGGTTTTCCTAATGCAATATTATTTGCAATACTATCAGAAAATAAAAAAGTAGTTTGATTGACTACTGCTAATTTTTTTCTCCATTGTTCAATTTTAATATTGGATAAAGGTAAGTAATGATATAAAATTTCACCTTCTGAAATATTAAAATTTCTTTGAATTAATCGAATTAAAGTACTTTTACCTGAACCTGTTGGACCACAAATTCCTAAATTATTTCCAGGTAGAATAGAAATATAAATTTTTTTTAAGCAATAAGTTTTGTTATTAGGATAACAAAATTTTTCAATTTTTATTTCTAATTTCCCAGATTTTTTAGGTACGTTGATATTACCGTCACATATATCTTGATTTTTTATAAAAATAGATTGAATACGATCCCAAGCTGCACTTCCTCTTTCTACGATATTAAACATCCAAGCAAATGCTAGCATAGGCCAAATCATTAATCCTAAATACATTATAAAACTTGTTAGTTGTCCTAAACTAATTTTTCCATGCCATACTAACCATCCTCCACAAGTGATAGCTAGTAAATTTGAGCAAGAAATTGCTAAGTGTATTGTAGGATCAAATTTAGCATCAATTTTAGCAACTTTCATATTTTTTATTCCAGCTTCATTAGCTGTTTGAGAAAACTTTTTTGATTGATGTTTTTCTAATCCAAATGCTCTTATCATTCTTATGCTAGTTAAACTTTCTTGAGCTTGATTGTTTAGAGAAGAAAAAGCAGATTGTGCTTGTCTAAAATATTGATGTAATTGTTTTCCGTATTTTTTTATTAATAATGCCATAATAGGCATAGGTAATAATGAAATTATAGTTAATTTCCAACTAATATTAGTACTCATTACTAATAGTACTGAACAACCCATTACTAATGAGTCTACTAATGTTAATACTCCTTCTCCTGCAGCAAATACTACTCTGTCTACATCATTAATACCTCTTGCCATTAAATCACCAGTTCTATTTTTTAAATAAAAAATAGGTTCTTGTTTACTTAAACAAGAATAAAATTTTACTCTTAACTCCACTGCTAGTTGATATGAAGCTCCAAATAAAAGTATTCTCCATATATAACGTAGAATATAAACTGCTATAGCAGTAAGAAACATTAAGATAATCCATAATATTGTTTTATTTGTATGAATATGTTTTTGAGTAACTATATCTACAATAATTCCAACTAATTTTGGAGGTAAAAGTTGTAAAATAGAAATAATGATTAATAAAGAAATTGATCCTAAATATCGTTTCCATTCTTTTATAAAATACCATTTTAATTGTCTAAATAGTTGCACAAGGATTCCTATAATTAATTTTTTAATAATATTTATTTAGTTATTATGGATTTATTTATTTTATTAAATTTATAATGTTATGTGTAATTATTATGATAATTTTTAATTATTAGTAATATATATTATTAATAAAATTATGTTTATTAAAGTAAAAATATAAAATTATATTTATTATTAATAATATATCACAGTATTAAATTTCTATATTATTTCATGTTCTAATGTTAAATTGTATTGTTAATTAATATATTATAAATTTAATAATATGTATTTCTGATTATTATGTAGTATTTTAATTTTAATAAACATAAAATATTAATATGCATGTATAAAAAAATCAATATATTAGAAATAATTAAAAAATTAATATTTAAATTTATTTAATAATAGATTATAAATGAGAATATAATCAGTTTGTTATTAATTAATTTATATTAGTAAATATTTTAAATATGTATATTAGTTTTTATATTTTATTGTTCTTACTTTTATATATATATTATTATTCAGAATATTAATTAAAATTTTAAATTATAATAATTAAAATAGAAATTAATATTAATAATTGTTATATATTTCATTTTATTTTTATTAAGTTTTAACATATTAAATAATTTTGTTAAAATAAATTATTTTTTTTATATTGTATATTTGCTTTTTTTCGTAAATTATTTGTTAAATTTGTTAGAATAGATTCTATTTGACATTGTAGTAAATAATTAGTAATAATTTTTTTTTCTTCATTGTTTAATTTAATATTTATAACTTTATATAAATACAATATTGTTATATTTCCGTTATTTTCTTCTTGTAAAGTCAGTTGTTTTTTTTCTTTTTTAGGATAAGGTAATTGGAATACTAATTTAGAAATAGATTGTTGATTATTTCTAGATATAATAATTGATTTTTTAAATATAGATTTTTTATTGTTTACAATTTTGTTGTTTTTATTGAATTCTATAATTTTTTTCTTTGCTATTTGTAATGCAGTTTTTCTAGCATATTGATATTTTAAAATAGATTTAATTTTATTTTGAATGTTATGAAATTGAATTGAACTATTATTTTTTCTAATTGTTATTTTGATAATATAACTAATATTATCATTTATTTTTATCCATTTTGAATACGTTTTTATATATTTTTTACAATTTATATTAGATATATTAAAGATATATTGAATAATTTCATTTTTTTGAATTAAATTAGGAATTGTATATTTAGTAAACCAATTAGTAGTAATAAGTTTTGCATTAATATTATTTGCTATTTTTTTTAACAAAATAGAAGAGAAATAGTGATGATTTATAATTTTTTGATAAATATATTTTTTCTTTAATATTATTTTTTGTTTTTTAATGTTTTTAATAATTTCATTTTGCACTTCAGATAATGATCTTATAGTACTTAATGTAATACTATTTAACTTAAATATTATATATCCAAACTGAAATTTTATAATAGGAGATATTTGATCAATTTTAGTTAAATTAATTTTTTTTATCTCTTTATTACATTCACTATTGTTTAACCATCCTATGTTACCTCCTATTAGTGAAGATATTGGATCAATTGATTTATATTTAGCTAATTTGTGAAATAATTGATTATTTTTTAGTTGATTTAATATATTTTTTGATTCTTTTAAATTATTAGTTTGAATAATACTATAATTTTTATTAATTGGATTGATATAGTCTTGAATATGTGTGATATACCAATGTCGTATTTCTTTTGGATCAATAAGTATTGGTATTTTATTTGTTTGTATCGGAACATAGTCAATTTTATATTGAATTGGTGATGAAAAAAGATTATGATATTTTTCATAATATTTATTAATTTCTTTATTATTAATTGTTTGATTATGCATTAAATTAAATGTATTAATGTACGATTTTTTAACTATTCTTTTTTCTGATAACATTTTAAAAAATAACTGTTTTTCATATTTTAATATAAATTCACTATTAGATAGTTTCTTAATAATTATATCTTTTATTTTATACATTTTTAAGTTATTTTTATATTGGTAGCTAGTTATTCCTATTTTATTTAATTTATGAAGATAGATTTTATAATTAAATTTTCCATTTTCTTGAAAATATGGAAGATGTGCAATTATATAATTTATTTTTTTTTCTTGTACTATAAATCCTAATTGATTTGCATATTGCTTTAAGAGTATTTCATCAATTAAATTTTTTAAAATTTTTTTATAAGTTTTCTTTTTAAATGTTTTTGTATTTATTATGTTATGGAATGTGTTTCCTAGTTCTTTTTTTTGTTGTTCTCTAGTAATTTTATAAATATAATTTATTTGTTTATTGGTTATTCCTTCATTATTAATTTGAACTATATACGGATCAAAATAATTATATTGATAATTTTTAATATTATTTAATATTATAGACAATAATAATATTATTAATACAGTATTCAAAATAATTTTATTAGTTAATTTTTTTAAGAAATTCATTCTATGTCAACGCCACATTTTATCTTATTATATAGGTGTTATTTAATTTTATTAAATAATAAAAATGATATATTATTATTAAAAATATATTATTAAGAACTTGATTTTAATATAATAGGCTGGCAATGATATATTTTTGTTTGCCAGCCAAAATAAAAGATTATATCTTTTTTAGATAATTATATTTAACATACTTGAGTATATGGATTTTTTTCTAATGCTATAATTAACACTTCTTTGATATGTTTAACTGGATGTATTTGTAGACCAGAAAGAATATTTTTTGGTATTTCTTCTAAATCTCTTTTATTTTCATTAGGAATCAAAACTTCTTTGATACCTCCTCTATGTGCAGCTAACAGTTTTTCTTTTAAACCACCGATAGGTAAAATTTGACCTCTTAGTGTAATTTCTCCAGTCATAGCTACTTCGGATTGAACTGGATTTCTAGTTAAACAAGATACAATAGCTGTACACATTGCGATTCCTGCACTAGGACCGTCTTTTGGAGTTGCTCCTTCTGGTACATGAATATGTATATCGTGTTTTTCATAAAAATTTTGTTTGATTTTTAATTTTTTTGCTTGTGAACGTACTACTGTTAAAGCAGCTTGAATAGATTCTTGCATTACTTCTCCTAGAGATCCTGTATATGTTAATTTTCCTTTGCCCTCTATACATGCAGCTTCAATAGTCAATAAATCTCCTCCAACTTCTGTCCATGCTAATCCAATTACTTGTCCTATTTGGCTTTTTGTACTTGTTTTCCCATAATCAAATCGTTTGACTCCTAGATATTTTTTGAGATTATGTTTATTAATTTGAATATGTTTAATAGATTTATCTAATAATATAGATTTAACTGTTTTACGGCATATTTTTGATATTTCTCTTTCTAGATTTCTAACTCCTGCTTCTCTTGTATAATAACGAATAATACTAGTTATAGCACTATCATCTATAGTTATTTCTTCATGTTTTAGTGCATTTCTGTTAATTTGTTTGTTTTTTAAATGAGATTTAGCAATATTTAATTTTTCATCTTCAGTATAACCAGAAAGTCTAATCACTTCCATTCTATCTAATAATGGAGCTGGTATATTCATTGAATTAGATGTAGCTACAAACATAACTTCTGATAAATCGTAATCTACTTCTAAATAATGATCATTAAATGATGAATTTTGTTCAGGATCTAATACTTCTAATAATGCAGAAACAGGATCAACTCTCATATCGCAAGACATTTTATCTATTTCATCTAATAAAAAAAGAGGATTATTAACTCCAGTTTTTATAATTTTTTGGATTAATTTTCCTGGCATCGAACCAATATAAGTACGTCTATGTCCTCTAATTTCTGCTTCGTCTCTAATTCCTCCTAGAGCCATTCTAATATATTTTCTACCAGTTGCTTTTGCTATTGATTTTCCTAAAGAAGTTTTACCTACACCTGGAGGTCCAACTAAACATAAGATAGGACCTTTAACTTTAGAAATTCGATTTTGTATTGCAAGATATTCTAATATTCTTTCTTTTACATGTTCAAGTCCAAAGTGATCAATATTTAATATTTCTTGTGCTTTTTTAATATCTTTTTTAATTTTACTTCTTTTATTCCATGGTACTTGTACCATCCATTCAATATAACTACGAACAACAGTAGCTTCTGCAGAAATTGAAGACATCAGTTTTAATTTTTGTAATTCTGATTCCGTTTTTTCTTTTGCTTCTTTTGGCATTTTAGCAGTATCAATTTTTCTTTTTAATAATTCATATTCATCAGGGATATCTTCCATTTCTCCTAATTCTCTCTGAATAGCTTTCATTTGTTCATTGAGATAATATTCTCTTTGACTTTTTTCCATTTGTTTTTTTACGCGGTTTCTAATTTTTTTTTCTATTTCTAAGAGTTCTATTTCTGTTTCCATCATAGACATAATATATTCTAGTCTTTCTTGTACATTAAACATTTCTAAAATAGATTGTTTGTTTGATAATTTTAAAGGTATATGTGCTGCTATTATGTCGGATAATCTGGAAGCATTATGAATATTATGAATTGTATTAAGTATATCTGTTGATGTTTTTTTATTAATTTTTATATAATTTTTAAATGTATTAATTGTTGTTTGAACTAAGATTTTTTGCTGTTTTTCTTCTATTGTAGGAGAAATAATCCATTCTATTTTAGCAAGAAAATAATTTCCATTATTTATTAATGATTGAATATTAGCTCTTTGTAGACCTTCTACTAATACTTTTACTGTACCATCAGGTAGTTGTAGCATTTGTAAAATGGATGAAACAGTTCCTATATTAAATAAATCGTTAATACTAGGTTCATCGGTAGAGGCTTCTTTTTGAGCTACTAGCATAATTTTTTTATCATTATCCATAGCTGCTTCAATACATCTAATTGATTTTTCACGACCTACAAATAACGGAATTACCATATATGGATATACGACAACGTCTCTTAATGGTAATACAGGAATTTCAGTGCGTTGAGAACACTCAATATTCATAGATTTCTCTCTTTTTTTTTTACACTTAATAAAGGATTATAAAATTAATTAAGTATCATAATGAAATCCATAACCAGTAGAGTATGTCGGAATAGATATTTGAGATTTAATATTAATTATATTCAGATGACATTAGAGTAATATTTTTATTGTATTAAATAACATTTATTTATTGAATTTTACTTATTAGATGTTATGGTATTATCTTCATTTTTATATATTAATATTGGTAATGATTTTCCAGATATAACAGATTGATTGATAAAAACTTGTTTAACATTACTTAATGAAGGTAAATTATACATTGTTTCTAGTAAAATTGTTTCTAATATAGCACGTAAACTACGAGCTCCTGTTTTTTTTAATATTGCTTTTTGAGCAATTGCAATTATAGCATGATCATCAAATATTAATTCAACTCCTTCTAAATCAAATAATTTTTTATATTGTTTAAGTAAAGCATTTTTAGGTTGAGATAAAATTTGTACTAATGATTCTTGATTTAACTCATGTAATGTAATTATGATTGGTAATCTTCCAATGAATTCAGGAATAAAACCAAATTTAATTAAATCTTCAGTTTGAACTTGATTTAATAAAGTATTATTATATTTTTTTGTGTTAATACTAGCTTGAAATCCAATTTTTGATTGCTTGTTTTTTCTATTTTCAATTATTTTTTCTAATCCAACAAAAGTTCCTCCACATATAAATAGAATTTTTGATGTATTAATTTTTATGTATTCTTGTTGTGGATGTTTTCTTCCTCCATTAGGAGGAACGTTAGCTATAGTTCCTTCTATTAATTTTAGTAAAGATTGTTGTACACCTTCTCCAGAAACATCTCTAGTAATTGATATATTTTCAGATTTTTTAGTAATTTTATCAATTTCATCTATATAAATAATTCCTAATTCTGCTTTTTTTACATTAAATGAACATTGTTGTAATAATTTTAGTAAAATATTTTCTACATCTTCTCCAACATATCCAGATTCAGTCAAATTCGTTGCATCTGCTATAGAAAAAGGAACATCAAGTAATTTAGCTAAAATTTCAGCTAACAATGTTTTACCACTTCCAGTAGGACCAATTAGTAAAATATTACTTTTTTCTAATTCTATTTCTTTGTCATTCATTTTTAAATATTGAATTTTTTTATAGTGATTATATACTGCTACAGACAGGATTTTTTTAGCTTGTTTTTGTCCTATAATGTATTGATCTAAATGTGTTTTAATTTGATGAGGAGTAAGTATCTTATAATCATCAGTTTTATTTATTGTATTTTCTATTATTTTTTGATTAATAATTTCATATGATAATTTAATACATTCATTACAGATATATGCGGATGGTCCAGCTATTAATTGTTGTATTTCTTGTTGTTTTTTGTTACAAAAAGAACAAAATAGTATTTTCCGGTTATCATCTTTTTGATGATCTGACATTATTTACCTCGTGATTGATTTGTTATATATATTATTTCTTAATTTTATAGTTAATTATCAATTAATCTTTTAGTTAAAATATTATCAATTAATCCATATTGCATTGCTTCTTTGGCAGTAAAAAAACAATCACGTTCTGTATCTTTTTTAATTATATTTAAGTTTTTTCCAGTATGTATAGAAATAATTTCATTAATTTTATTTTTAATTTTAACCATTTCTTTTGTATGTATTTCTATATCTGTAGTTTGTCCTTGATATCCACCTAAAGGTTGATGAATCATAATTTGAGAATTTGGTAATGAAAATCTTTTTCCTTTTTTTCCTGCAGTTAAAAGAAAAGCCCCCATTGAACAAGCTTGTCCGATACAAATAGTATTAATATCTGGTGCAATAAATTGCATAGTATCATAAATCGATAAACCTGCAGTAATTATACCTCCTGGTGAATTAATATATAAATAGATATCTTTTTTTGTGTTTTCAGATTCTAAAAATAAAAGTTGAGCTATAACTAAGTTTGCTAATGTATCGTCAATAATACCATTAATGAAAATAATTCTTTCTGTTAATAGTCTAGAAAAAATGTCATATGCTCTTTCTCCTTTTATAGTTTGTTCAACTACTATAGGAATATAATTTACATTATTATTGTGATTTTTTTTGATATTGGACATATTTTTAATATTAAACATGATGTTCCAAAATTTTTATTGGTTAAATGAAGTAATAAACATACAATAAGAATATCAGTTTTTTAAACTAAGGATTAGTGATAAAAAATAGTTTCATTATAATATGTTTATTGTATAATATTCATATTTAAAATAATAATTTAGACAATTTAAAATTGTTATTATACATTTTGTATATGAATTAAAGCTTCTTGAAAATTACATTTTAATTTTATTAAATTAAATTGTTTTAACAACAATTCATAAGCTGTTTCTTCAAAAATCATATTTTTGATTGATTTTATAAAATGAATATTAGAATATAGTTTTTTTATTTTTTTTTCATTGTTTGATTTAGATTCTAAATTAGTATTTAGTATGTTATAGACTTTTTCATCAATATTTATGTGATTAATATCAATAATTTTTTTTAGTAATAGTTGTATAGTAATTATTTCTATTGCTTTTTTTTGAAAATTTTGATTATTAATATGTAATGATAATACTGGTTCTCCTTGTTCTTTGTATATTTTAATGTTTTCATTTTGTAAGTTAGTTATAGTTTCCATTAATAGTTGGTTAGGTATATTAATTAAATTTTCTTTTAGTAATTTTGATATTATCTGATTCTTTAAATAATTTTTTTTAATTTTTTCAACTTCAATGTTAATTTTGTTTTTAATGATCTTATATTGATCATTAAAACTTTGATATTTATTTTTATTTATAATAATATTATTTTTTTGATATTTTTGATAATTTAATTCTTCAATATTTTTGATGTATATTTGTGTATGAATTTTTTTTCCTTGTATTTCTTGATCACAATGATTGATAGGAAACATAATATATAATTCAATGTAGTCTCCTATTTTTTTATTTAATATCGATTGTTCTATAGTTGGTAATATAGAATTATTTCCAATAATAAATTGAAAATTTTTTTTAGTGTATTTATGTAATATTTTATTTTTAATTAATAATTGATAATTAATAGTAATTAAATCTTTATTTTTAATTGCTCGATTTACTTTTATCCATATTTTTTTTTGTTTATTATGGATGTTTTGAATAGTTTGTTTTATATCATTTTCAGTAATTTGAATAGATAATTGTTTTATCTCTTTTTTTTTTGGATATTTTAAATCAAATTTTGGATATTTTTCAAAATAAATTGAATAAATCAATATTTTTTCAGGTTGATATTGTCGTATATTATATGTAGGTTTTCCTATAATATTTATATTTTTTTCTTTGATAAATTTTAAAAAATAATATTGCATTAAATGATTAATTACATTTTTTTCTATTGTATCCAAATAATCTTGTTTGATTATAGAAATAGGTATTTTCCCTTTTCTAAAACCATTTATTTTAATTTCATTTCTAGTTTTTTTTAATTCAATTGCTATTTGTTTCTTAATTATTTCTGATGATATTGTAATTTCTATGCAATTATTGCAAGTTTGTTGTGGTGTTGTTACAACATGCATTTTGTAACTCCAAAAAAAATGATTTTATCATAGACATAAAAAGCACATTATTATAAATTAAAAATGATAAAGTTAATGTATATGTATATTAGTTAAGTTAACTTAATAATATTATATCTATAAGTCGGTATATCGTCTAGATGACAGCATATAGATATTTTTATTTATTTTTTGTTTTTTTATATTTAATCTTGATAAATATTAATTTTTTAAATATGAATACAAATATTTGTATATAAAACTATTAACTATTTTTTATTTATGCAAGATATACAAAATATCTTATTTAGATGAATGTTTTTCCATTCTTCATTTGTATATGTATACAAGGAAATACTATAAATATATTGTTGGATATATGTATTGATAATATTTTGTACCATTCTATGTCTATTTATTATTGATTGATTTACAAATAATTTACTAACAACAATAATTTGTAGATGTGTAAGATGTATATGAAATTTTTTGATTTTATGTTTATTACTATGATTTGAAATTTTGATAAAATTTGGATTAAGTTTTTCTTGAAGTATTTCTTTAATTTTTACTTTAATCATATTAGTATTTAGTATATTAATAATATATATTTAATTTTATGTTTTAAGTGACTATATTGATATATATATACATTTATTTTTTAGTAATTTTATAAAAATATTAATTTAAATTTATATTCTTATATATTTGTTATATAAATTTTACTACTGTATTATATATTTCAAAAAATATGTAATTTTATTACATTTTATTTAATATACATTTCAATTGAATAATTTATGTATATATATATATGAAATGTAATTTAATAATTATATTTCATTATTAATAATAGTTATTATGTTTAATAAACAGTATATTTTAATGATATAAATATTATAAAATAAAATTTTTATTTTTTATAACATAAATTATATTGTGTGTAATTTATATTTAATTATTTCATGATTATATATCTTCATGTTTTGTTTTAAGTTTATTTTTTTTTAATAATTTAATTAGTTATGAATAATGTAATTTTTAATTTATGTTAATTTTAAAACATGCATTGTAAAATTTTATTAAATTAAGTGTTAAGTGGTTTTGTATTGAGGTTTGTCATGAATTTAATAAAAAAAAATTATATTTTAAAAAAAATTTCATTAATAATGATGATTTTATTTTTAGGTGGTTGTTCTAATGGTATATTGTCTCCTAAAGGAGATATAGTAAGACAACAACATTTAATTATATTATCATCATTAACAATGATGTTGTTAATTGTTATACCTGTGATTGTTATGACATTGTATTTTATTTGGAAATATAGAGAATCAAATAAAATTACAGTTTATACTCCTAATTGGAATCATTCAAATATAATAGAAATATGTATTTGGAGTATACCAATTATTATTATTTTTGTACTAGCATTATTATCTTGGAGTTCTACTCATGTTTTAGAACCAAGTAAACCAATTATAACTAATAAGAAGAGTTGTCCAATTGTAATAGAAGTGGTTTCATTAGATTGGAGATGGTTATTTATTTATCCAGATTATAATATTGCTACTATTAATGAGATTTCTATTCCTGTTAATACTCCAATTTTATTTAAAATAACTTCTTCTTCTGTAATGAATTCATTTTTTATTCCATCTTTAGGAAGTCAAATTTATGCTATGAAAGGGATGAAAAGTATATTATATTTAATTGCAAATCATTCAGGTCAATATAAAGGAATATCTGCAAATTATAGCGGTGAGGGATTTTCTAATATGAAATTTATAGTTACTGTTCATAATAATTATGATAGATTTTATCGTTGGATTCAAATTGTAAAAACATCTGATTTATATTTGAGTACCTTTAATGATTTTAAAAAAATATCTAAACAGAACAAAAATAGTAATATTATACATTTCTCTAACATTGAACCAAATTTATTTAATAAAATTCTCAAATCTATAAATTAAGTATATTTTGACATTTTAATACTATATTTTATTTTTAAGATTGGGTTGTTAATTATTTACTGTGAATGTAAATAATTTTAAATATAATTGATCATAAGGATATAATAATGTTTGGAAAATTGACATTAGAAGCAGTACCATATCATGAACCAATTATTATGTGTACCTATTTAGGAATTATTTTATTGTCCATGGGTATCATGTCTATAATTACATATTATAAAAAATGGAAATATTTGTGGTTAGAATGGTTTACTTCAGTTGACCATAAAAAAATAGCTGTTATGTATTTTATTGTTGCTTTTATCATGTTTTTTAGAGGATTCATTGATGCATTAATGATGAGAGCTCAACAATTTTGTTCTTCATTAGGACATTCTGGGTTTTTACCACCTCATCATTACGATCAAATTTTTACAGCTCATGGTGTAATTATGATTTTTTTTGTAGCTATGCCGTTAGTTGTTGGTTTAATGAATTTAGTTATTCCGTTACAGATTGGTTCTCGTGATGTAGCTTTTCCAGTATTAAATAATATAAGTTTTTGGTTAACCGTTACAGGTGTGATTTTAATAAATTTATCTTTAGGAATTGGTGAATTTGCTAAAACTGGATGGTTAGCATACCCACCTCTTTCAGGTATTCAATATAGTCCCGGAGTAGGTGTAGATTATTGGATTTGGAGTTTGCAATTATCTGGAATAGGTACTACTTTAACTGGAATTAATTTTATAGTCACAATTTTAAAGATGAGAACAGTAGGGATGAATTTATTTAAAATGCCTGTTTTCTCTTGGACAGCTTTATGTACAAATATTTTAATATTAGCTGCATTTCCTGTATTAACATTGACTTTATTATTACTAACATTAGATCGTTATCTTAATTTTCATTTTTTTACATTTGAGAATGGAGGTAATATGATGATGTATATTAATTTAATTTGGATCTGGGGACATCCTGAAGTATATATTTTAATATTACCTGTTTTTGGTGTATTTTCTGAAGTAGTATCTACTTTTTCTAAAAAATCTTTATTTGGATATGTTTCTTTAGTTTGGGCTACAGTTTCAATTACTATTTTATCTTTTATTGTTTGGTTGCACCATTTTTTTACTATGGGTGCAGGAGCTAGTGTAAATTCTTTTTTTGGAATAACAACTATGATTATTGCTATTCCTACTGGAGTGAAAATATTTAATTGGTTGTTTACTATGTATAGAGGACGCATTTGGATGCATTCATCTATGTTATGGACTATTGGTTTTATCATTACTTTTTCTGTTGGAGGAATGAGTGGTGTATTATTATCGTTACCTAGTGCAGATTTTGTTTTGCATAATAGCTTATTTTTAGTAGCTCATTTTCATAATGTTATTATTGGTGGAGTTGTCTTTGGTTGTTTTTCTGGAATTACTTATTGGTTTCCAAAAATGTTTGGATTTATTCTTAATGAAACATGGGGAAAACGTGCTTTTTGGTTTTGGATAATTGGTTTTTTCTTAGCTTTTATTCCATTATATATATTAGGTTTAATGGGTATGACTCGTAGATTAAGTCAGAATATAGATTCTGATTTTCATGTTATGTTAACAATTGCTTCTTTTGGAGTAATAATTATTTTTTTTGGTATTATTTGTCAAATTATTCAATTATATGTTTCTATTCGAGATAGAAAATTATATTGTGATATTACAGGAGATCCTTGGGATGCAAGAACTTTAGAATGGTCAATTCCATCACCTGCTCCATTATATAATTTTGCAGTTCTACCTATTGTTAAAGATAGAGATGATTTTTGGAGAATAAAACAAATTAAAAATAATTCTACTAATATTATTTATCACGATATACACATGCCTAAAAATAATGCAATAGGTTGTATAATTGGTATATTATCTGTATTTTTTGGTTTTTCTGCAATTTGGCATATTTGGTGGTTATTTAGTTTATCGTTATTTTCGATTATTTTAAGTATTATAATTGATAGCTTTAATAAAGAGAACGAATATTGTATTTCATCTAAAGAAATAGAATTCATGGAAAGTAATAATAATAAATATTAGGATTAATATGATAAATGATGCATGTGTAAAACAAATCAAAAACATTAATGATTATAATATTTTTAATAATAAAAAAATATTAGGTTTTTGGTTGTATTTAATGAGTGATTGTATTATTTTTGCTACTATGTTTGCAGTATATGAAGTATTATTAATTAATATTACTGATTATATAAACATAAAAAAAATATTTAATTTAACATTAGTGATGATTGAAAGTTTTATTTTATTAATTAGCTCATTTTCATTTGGAATGAGTATGATTTATTTTTTACAAAATAATAAAAAATTAATTTATTTTTGGTTGGTTAACACTTTTTTATTAGGTTTTAGTTTTGTTAGTATAGAGATATATGAATTTTTTCATTTATGTATAACACAACATAGTCCGCAAAACAGTGCTTTTCTTTCTGCTTATTTTACTTTAATTGGTTTACATGGAATTCATGTTATAATTGGACTGTTATGGATTGTAGTAATGTTATTTCAATTATCTACATTAGATTACTATACTCAAGTTATATATGTTAAAATGAAGTGTTTAGGTTTATTTTGGCATTTTTTAGATGTGATATGGATTTGTGTATTAACTTTTGTGTATTTTTTTGGAGTAATTAAATGAATTTAAATAAAGAAGTGTATAATATAAATTTAATTAACCAAATAAAATATTTTTATTTTTTAGGAATATTTTTATCAATTATTTTAACTTCTTGTTCTTTTTTATTAATTTTTTTAGGTTGGTTTTCAAAAGAAATTACTATATTTTTTATTTTAGTTGGTTTTTTATTACAAATTTTTGTACATTTTCGATATTTTTTCAATATAAATAAATTAAACTATGATATTTGGAGTATGGTTTTCATGATTTTTACTTTGATTGTTGTGTTTATTATTATATCAGGTTCAATATGGATTATGTATAATTTAAACCATCACTTCATTATTGATTAAATAGTTAAGTTATATGTTAAATTATATTCAATTAATTAAACCAGGAATTATCATTGGAAATATTTGTTCTATGATAGGTGGTTTTTTTTTAGCTTCAAAAGGTGATGTGCATTTTAATTTATTGTGTTTTTCTATTTTAAGTTTATCTCTAGTTATTGCATCAAGTTGTATTATAAATAATATTTTAGATAGAGATCTTGATCAATATATGCATCGTACTAAAAATAGATTATTAGTAGTCAATTCTAAATTAGTAACACATGCAATAGTATTTTCTATTTTTTTAGGATTGTTTGGTTTTCTATTTAGTTATTTTTTTTTAAATAATTTTGCTTTAATAATATTATTAATTGGAGTAATTATATATGTAATATTTTATACTGTTCTTTTTAAAAGAAAGACAGTATATTCAACATTTATTGGTAGTATTGCAGGATCTATGCCACCATTGTTTGGTTATTTTACAGTTGTTCATCATTTTGATTATAGTTCTGTTATTTTATTTTTAACTTTTTTTTTATGGCAAATTCCACATTTTTATTCTATAGGAATTTGTCGCATACAAGATTACAAAAAAGCAAGAATACCAATTTTCCCATTAATAAAAGGAATTAAATTAACTAAAATACATATTATGTTATATATTTTACTATTTTTTTTATTTTCTTCTATGTTTACTTATATTCAATTGACTGGAAAATTATATTTTTTTAGTAATTTAATATTTAGTGTTTTGTGGTTTTTTATATCCTTTTTAACTTTTTTAAAATCTTCATATTGTTTTTTATTATATAAAATTTTATTTTTTTGTTCAATTTTGGTGATAATGAATTTAAGTATAATGATGAGCATCGATTATGTAATATAAAATATAAATGTAGTAAAAATTTATTATAGTATGTTTAATATTGTTAATTGAAAAATTGTATCTCATTATTATGTTAAAAACAATGATCTGGTTTGGGAATACCTGCTATTTTACTACCTTGTTGTGCTGGTCCAAGAGGAAATAGTTTATATAAATAAATGCTAGTAGATTTTTTTTTTCCAAATTTTATTTGTATACATTTGGATAACATTTTCATAGATGGTGTAGTGTTAAATTTTAAATAAAAATTTCTAATAAAATTTATTATTTCCCAGTGTTCTGGTGTAAGAATAATATGTTCTTGATCAGCTAGTATTTTTGCAATATTTTTATTCCAATCTTTATAATTATAAAGATAACCTGCATTATCGACTATTATATTATGTTCATTCAGTATGTAATTTTTGTTAGTTATCATAGTATATGTAGTTTTTATATTACAATAAAAATATAATTCGATTAATGAATAAAATATTATTAATTATTGATATATTACATATTATTTATTGAATTAATGCAACTAATAATTTTATTTAATAAAGTATTAATTTAGAGTTATTTAGTTTAATTAAGTTATTTTTTTTAATTAAACAATAGATACTAATATTAATAAGTATAATCAATTTATCTTTTTTATTATAAAAGGATTGTAATGAAAAATAATGAATGTCAATTTTATAATTCATACATAATATATATATTATATGCAATTTTTTCTGTAAGAATGTTTGCAATGTTTATGATTCTTCCGTTTATATTCATTCATGGTTTCAATTTAAATTATGAAAATAAATTGTTTATAGGTATTGCAATGGGAATTTATGGATTATTACAGGCTATATTGCAAATTCCATTTGGTATGTTATCGGATATAATAGGAAGAAAACCTGTAATTATTTTATGTTTATTACTGTTTTTTTTTGGTAGTGTATTAGGAATATTTAGTGAATCTATTTTTCAATTTATTATAAGTCGTTCATTACAAGGTTCAGGAGCTATTTCTTCAACTATTATGGCTTGTTTCTCTGATATTGTATCTGAAAAAAATAGAACCAAAACAATGTTTTTTTTAGGTGTTTGTTTTGGAATATCTTTTTATTCATCTATGATTATAGGCCCATTAATTTTTAATTTATTTAATATTAGTGCCTTATATTGGTTAGTTTCAATACTATGTTTTATTTTGATATTGATGGTAATATTATTTTTTCCTTCAACTGTAAGTATAAAAAAGAACTTTTTTAATAGAGATTTTTTTAATAATTTTCGATTAAATATTAATGTATATACATGTAGTTTGTTTGTTAGTATTTTTTGTTTGCATTTAGTATTAATATTAAATTTTATGATTATTCCTAAAACAATGTTACTATTAGGAATAGAGTTATGTGATCATTGGAAAATTTATTGTTTTGCAATATTTTTATCTATGTTAATTTTTTTGTTGAATATGAACTATTTAGAAAAAAAAATTGTTAATAAATATTTATTGACATTTTTTATTGTTTTATTAATTATTTCAGAATTTTTATTACTATTATCGAATAATATTATTTCATTATTTTTGTCTATTCAAATATTTTTTATATCATTAACTTTTTTGGAATCTTTTATTCCTTCTATGTTGATTAAATCTATTTCTATTTCACATAGAGGAAGTATCATGGGGTTTTATTCTACAAGTCAATTTTTTGGATCAGCTGTAGGTAGTATACTTGGAGGTTGGATATTACATTTTTTTCAATTAAAAATAGTATTATATATTTTAATTTGTATTTGTTTTTTATGGTTAACATTTATATTAATATTTTTTAATAAAAAAAGTAAATGAAGGATTGATATTGTCATTATAAATATTTTTTTTTATTATATTATTTGTGAAATAATTAGTTAATTAATATAATTTTATGTAGTATAAATCAATAATTATATTTTAATTAAAAATAAAATATTATTAATTTTTAATTATTGAAATTTATTTTTTTTAAAAAAAAATTTTTATTATTTTTATAAAAATATATGTGTTTATTAAAAGTAATTTCATTAAATTTTATTTTTGTAAAATTTATATTTTATTCTATTATGGAATTATTATAATTATTTTTTTATATTTAATTAAGTATATATTATTAATAATAATTCATATTAAATTAATTAATTAATTAATAGTAATTTTATAATTTATTTAATATAAATAATATTATATGGAAATTCTATATATGAATAGTCTGTATTCTATACAGAATAAATTAATAATTTTAATACTGTGTATCATAAATTAATGATTTTAAACAAATAATACTTTAATTTATTAATGAATAATAATGTATAGTATGTATAATGTTAATTATTAAATGTATTTAGTATAAATATCTATTTTAAATTTTATTTTTTTTTATATTAAGTTCATATTTTATTTAATAATTAAAAATTAAATAAATTAAATTATTTTTATAATTTTTATGATATATATTAAATTTTTGATTATTAAATATATGTTAATACAACATATATTGTATTACACTTAATTTTAAATTTATTAAATATAGATATATAATATTTTTATATATATAAAAAAATGTATTTATTCATTATTTTTTAATAATTTTTATTATTGATATTTCTTGTATATATATTATCTTATTTAATAATAATTAAATATTATTAATTTTATTTATGGTTATGTATCCTATATTTTATTTATATAAATATCACAATACATAGAACTATTAATTTTATTTAAAATAATAAATATATTAATAGTTATTTTAAATTTAATTTGATATTAATTACTGCTTTGTCTAATACTCCATTAATGAATTTATGACTATCTTTAGATCCAAACATTTTAGCTAATTCGATACCTTCATTAATTGAAACTTTATAAGGAATGTCATTTCTTTTAAATAATTCATAAAAAGCAATACGTAGTATAGTTTTTTCTATTAAATCTAATTGTTTAGCTGTCCGAAATAAGTATGGTTGTATTTTTTTATCTATATATTGATAATTTTGTGAGACTCCTATAATTAAATTTTTAAAATATTCTAAGTCAACATTATTCATATTTTGTTCTTCTAAAAAATGAGATTCAATATTATTTATATTATTTCCAGAAGTTTGCCATGCATATAATGCTTGTATTGCTTTTTCACGTGCTTTTCTTCTAAACAAGGGTTTCATATAAATTTCCTATAATTAGTTAATATAAAAATGATTAATTGATTTAATTTTTATTATATATTTTTTTTGAAACATTAAATTTCAAAGTATATATTTTATGTATTATATTTTATTTGTATTGTGTAAATGAAATATTATAAGTTTTATTTTTTTTTAAAATAATTCTGATATCTGTATGTAATTTGTTAACTTGAGCAAAGTAAAATTGTTTGATTTGATTAATTTTAAACATTTTTTGTAATATAAACATAGGTTTAGCTGTTTGTCCTAGTATTTTAGGTGAAATATAAAGAATTAATTCATCAATTAAATTTTGTTCTATTAATGCTCCGGATAAAGTACCACCAGCTTCAATCCATATTGAATTAATGTTTTTTTTTCTTAGTAATAAAAATAATTGTAGTAAATTAATTTGTTTGTTTGATTCTAATGAAACGATTTGTTTTACATGATTAGGCCATTTTTGATTATCTTTATATAATCTAATCAACCATATATCTCCAGTATTTATTTTAATTGTTGGATGATTTGGTTTTATTCTATTTTTGCTATCTATAATTATTCTTATTGGTTGCTGATATTTTTTTATATTGTTTTTAGGATTGGTATTTATATATCTTATATTTAATGATGGATTATCTCGTATAATACTAATACTAGTACTCAATATTGCTTGATTTTGAGATCTGAAGTTATGAACATCTTTCCTTGATTCGTGAGAGGTAATCCATTTGCTATCTCCATTATGTAAAGCGATTCTTCCATCAATAGATATACCTAATTTTAGTTGTAACCAAGGAAGACCTGTTATCATTCTTTTAAAAAATCTTTGGTTAATATTTTGAGCTTCTTTTTCTAATATTCCGTAAGATACCAGAATTCCATTTTTTTTGAGAAATGTTATTCCCTTTCCAGATACTTCAGGATTAGGATCTATAGTAGCTATAACAATTTTTTTGATTTTAGAAATTAATAATTGTGGACAACAAGGAGGAGTGTTTCCATAGTGATTACAAGGTTCAAGTGTCAGATATACTGTTGATCCATGAGCAAGATCTCCAGCCATTTTCAGAGCAATAATTTCTGCATGTGAATCTCCTTGTTTTTTATGCCAACCTTTTCCTACAATTAATCCATCTTTTACAATAATACATCCTACATTTGGATTAGGATCTGTAGTTAATTTTCCTTTTACAGCTAATTGTAATGCTTTTTTCATATAAAACATATCATTCATATTTTCCTCTTTTATAAATATAATTAATATTATAAAAAAATGTTATATTTTTATTTTTCTTTTTTTATATATATTAAATATGGTTGATTAGTATCATATATAGATAATTAATAGTTTATTTCACTCTTATATTATTTATTAATTTTAATAAAATATATTAATTTGTTTAATAATATTAGTATTGATATTTATTAGAAATCAATACAAAAAAAATAAATTTATTATATTATATTTAAATAAAATTTAATTAATTATTATTAATATTAATATTTGTATATTTAAAAAATTATTTATTGATATATTTCAAATATTATTTTTAACATATACAAGATATTTTATTAATATGAAATATTTCAATAAAAATATTGATATATATATTTATAACAATTTTAAAAAATTAAATTTAAAAATATATATAGTTTAATACATATTAAATGAATATATATATTCAATTCTTTATCTTATTAGTATCATACAATATATATTTATATATATATATCAATTAAGTATTATTATTTTTTTATTAAAAATTAAATTAATACTGAAATTATTTTAATATAAAGTATATAAAATTTTATTTTTATTTTTAATAAATAGATTTATTAATTCATAAATAAATACTATAAATATATATTTTTTAAAAAAAAATCAGTTATATGATAATTTATTTTTATTAATACATATTTTTATTTGTACTATAAAATATAGTGTATATCATATATAATTTTAAATGATTTTTATAGTAGAATAAATTATTATTTATATAATAAAATTGTAAATTATTTATTTATGTATATTTTTTTTGATTAATTATTTTTAATAAATTAATCATTTCTAATGCACATAAAGCAGCTTCATGACCTTTGTTTCCCATTTTTAGACCTGCTCTTTCTATAGCTTGTTCTATATTATTGGTTATCAATAAACCACATGCAATAGGAATAGAATAGTCAATACTAATTTTTGTCAAATTACTACTAATTGCACTTGTAATATATTTAAAATGAGAAGTTTCTCCTTTAATAATTGTACCTAAAGTAATAATTGCTTTAAAATAATTAGTTTTAGCTATACTATTAGCAGTAATAGGTATTTCGTATGATCCTGGGACTTGAAAAATTTTAATTTGTTTTTCTTGTACTTGACCTAATCTTGTTAAAGTATCTATAGTCGATGATAATAAATTTTTGTTTATAAAATCGTTGAATCTTGAAATGATAATAGCAATTAATTCGTTTTGAACAGTAATTCCTGCTTGTATAACATTCATATATTTTCCTTTGTTAGTATGAGTAATAGAGATTCATATTTAATTTACATTAAAATTATGATTTTAAATTTGAACATAATATTTTATTATATACTAATAATGTATTTTGTTATGTATATAATATATCATTAATGGTATTGTACAATAAAAAAAAATTTAACATATAATTTTATTATTGATAAAAATAACTATTGCATTTATACATAATATATAGTATATATAAATGGCGGGGTGGAGCAGTCTGGTAGCTCGTCGGGCTCATAACCCGAAGGTCGGTGGTTCAAATCCGCCCCCCGCAACCAATTATTTTTATTTATTATATAATAAAAAATCCAAAATTTATTTTATTTTCATATTTTATTCATTTGTTGTTCATATACTTCTTTTTTTTTAATAATCCCTAATTCTTAAATTGTAAAATTATTTAATGTTTTAATATAGATTTTTTTTAGTAATAAAATTTTTATATTAAAAAGTATTAATACTATTTTATAGTAATTGACATATTTTTATTATTAAATGTAGGTATATTCATGAAAATCAGAAGTACAGAATTGGTACAAGGATTTCGTCATATTGTTCCATATATTAATATACATAGAGGAAAAATATTTGTAATTATGTTAGGAGGGGAAGCTATAAAACATGAAAATTTTTCGGAAATTATTAATGATATTGGATTATTACATAGTTTAGGTATTAATTTAATTGTTGTATACGGAGCATCTCCTCAAATTAATGGTAATTTATATAAATCTAATATGAAATCAGTTTACCATAAGTATACTCGTGTTACAGATATTCATTCTTTAGAATGTATTAAGCAAGAAGCTGGTAGATTACAATTAGAAATAACAGCTAGATTATCGATGAGTCTTAGTAACACTCCTTTACAAGGAGCTGATATTAGTGTAGTTAGTGGTAATTTTATTATTTCTCAACCTTTGGGAATTGATGATGGAGTAGATTATTGTCATAGTGGTCGAGTAAGAAGAATTAACAAAAGAGCAATATATAATCAATTAAGTAATCGTTCTATTGTGTTAATTGGTCCTGTCGCGGCATCAGTTACAGGAGAATGTTTTAATTTAACATCTGAAGACATCGCAACTCAATTAGCAATTCAATTAAATGCAGAAAAAATGATAGGATTTTGTAGTGAACAAGGAGTATTGGATAATAATAGTTGTATTATTTCTGAATTATTTCCTAATGAAGCTAAAGAAATAATACTCAATTTTGAAGAAAGAAATGATTTTTTTTCAAGTACAGTTCGTTTTTTACGTGGTGCAATTGAGGCATGTCAGAAAGGTGTAAAAAGAAGTCATTTAATTAGTTATAAAGAAAATGGAGCTTTGTTACAAGAATTGTTTTCTAGAGATGGTATAGGAACACAAATTGTTATGGAATCTACTGAAAAAATTAGATCTGCGACTATACATGATATTAGAGGCATTTTAGAATTAATTCGTCCGCTAGAAAAAAAAGGTATATTAATTCGGCGTTCTCGCAAACAAATAGAAGTAGAAATAGATAAATTTACTATTATTCAACAAGATAATTTAATTATTGGCTGTGTAGCATTGTATCCTTTTCAAAAAGAACAAATAGGAGAAATGGCTTGTCTAGTTGTTCATCCTGATTATCGTAGTTCTTCTAGAGGGGAAATATTACTAAAAAAAATTATATATAAAGCAAAAAAATTAAATTTAAATAAAATTTTTGTATTAACTATTAAAAGTGTTCATTGGTTTCAAGAACGTGGTTTTTCTCCAGTAGATATAAATTTACTACCTGAGAGTAAAAAGAAAATATATAATCATCAAAGAAAATCTAAAATTTTAATGTTAAATATTCTTGATTCGTAAAAATGATGAAATTTTATTAACATAAGAAAATATTTAATTTCATATAGTTATTTTTTTTTTATTTTTAAAATTTATTAATTAATATATAATATTTATGTTTAATATTTTTTTTAAACAATTGATTTAGATGAATTAATTAATATTTTTTGTCTAATTTGAGAATACCGATTGGTTTTTTTTATCATGGATTGTAAAAATATTTTTTGTGACGCATATATTACTAATGTTTTTCTTGATCTTGTAATTGCGGTATAAATTAGTTCTTTTGTTAAGATGGTACTCATAATATTAGGTAATATTAATATAGAATGTATAAATTCAGATCCTTGTGCTTTATGTATAGTCATAGTCCAAGCTGTGTTATGTTCTGGAAGAATATTTGCAGGAATTATTACAATTTTCTCATTAGCTATTTGAAAATAAGTAACTAAATTATTATTTTTATCTAATTTCATAATTCCAATATCACCATTCAGTAATCCTAATGTTTTGCTGTTTTTAGAAATAATAATTGGTTTTCCAATATATCCTTTGTATCCATTTCTAATTACGTAATTAATTAATCTTTTTTGTTTCATTAATTTTTCTATATTTTTATTAATTTCTTCCATTCCAAATATTCCATTTTTAATAGCTACTAATATTCTACAGTTATAAAATATTTTTATACAATTTTGTATTGGTTTATTTTGTAGAATTGCTTTCCAATAATCTTTGTATTGTTGAATAATATTCTGTAACATTCTTATATATTGATATTTTGAATGAATTGTATATAATTTGATATTTTTAAAATGTTTATTTTTTATTTTATAAAAAATTAATGGATCTTCTTTCATTAATGCTGTAGATAATTGATGAATTCCAGAATTATTTTCAAATCTATAATTTTTATTTAGTATACAAATGTGATTGTTAAAAAAATGGGAATTTACATTACTTACAATGTTATAATTAGTGATTTTATTTAATATTGGAATTATATTATTAAATGTATTATTCGCAATGTAACATATATCTTTTAATAAATTTCCATTTCCTATAGAAGGTAATTGATTAATATCACCAAAAAATATTACTTTAGTATGTTTTGGTAATGCATTTATTAATTTCTCCATTATAAATAAATCAATCATAGAACTTTCATCAATAATTAATAGATCCAGATCTAATACATTTGTTTTATTATAATATGTTAGTGATGAATCAGGTATAATTCCTATTAACTTATGAATAGTTACAGCTTTGTATATTTTTTTTTTATTATTTTCGTTTAATATTTTTTGTAATGATATATTTTTATTTAAAGATTGTGTTAAATGTGCTGCTGCTTTTCCAGTTGGAGCAGCTAATTTAATTTTAATTGGTTGTTTATGAATTTTAATCATAGTTATTAAAATTTTAGCAATGACAGTAGTTTTACCTGTACCTGGTCCTCCAATAATAAATGTTATTTTTTGAATAATTGCCATTGAAACGGCTATTTTTTGAAAATTTATAAAATTAGTAGAATCGAATAAGCTATTAATGACTAATTTACATTGTTTAATATCATAAATAAATTTTGGATTCTGAGAAAATATAAAATTTAGTACAAGATTTTCAGCTTTCCATGTTTTATATAGATATACACAATTATTAGAAAAAATTAATGGTCTTACTACAGTATCGTTTCCTATTATTTTACTTTTTAATAAAATTTGGTCCCAGATTTGATATGAATCTAGAAATTGAAATATTTCATGATATTTTGTTATTGTTTTTTTTAAATCTATAATGTATTTATATAAAATATTTATGGGTAAGCAAATATGTCCATTTCCAATTGCATAACTTGTAAAAGCTGCAGTAAGTGTAACAAGATAATGTTGTTTTTTTGAAATATACAAAGCGAAATTTAAATCAATGCATCTAATCTTGTTTTTTTTAACTGCTTGTTCTAAAATGTATTTTATTTTCATTTTAATTTTATATTTTTGTTGGAATTTTAAAATTATATTATTTTGTCTAATTGTTGTATTAATTTTATTGGTTGTGGTTGATAAAAAATACCATTATTTTTGTTATTTCCATCTGCTGATCTAATAAAGAAATAAAAAATTCCTCCAAAATGTGTTTCACATTTATAATTTTTTATTTTATTTTTTAAATATCTATGTAGAGCTACAGAATATATTTGATATTGTAAATCATATCTATTTTTAATTATTTCATTTTTAATATAAAATAAATTATAATATTCATTATTTTCTCCTAACCAATTAGATTTATAATCTAATATGTAATATTTTTTGTTCCAGGAAAATACTAAGTCAATAAATCCATTAATCATTCCTTGTTTATTGTAAAATTGTATTTTTGGTAATATTTTTGATAATGGATCTGATTTTATAGTAATACTATTTAATTTTATGGAGTTTAATATTGTTTTTATAGGTAAAAAGAATTCTAATTCTTTTATATATTCGTTTTTTTTTAAATTAGATAAAGAAAAATTTTTATTTTTAAATAGTTTGGTATGATAAATATCATATATCCAATTTGATAACATAGACAGTAATTGAGTACATAGATTATATTTTTCTATTTCTTTTTTAATTATTATTGGTTCTATTTTTTTTGAAAAATCAATTTTTCTTAATAAATTATGTAATATTATTCCTGCTAATTTTCCTGTAATAAAATTATGTGGGTTATTTGTAATATTATTTAATATTTTTTTTGTATTCAATTGAATATTAATTTGATTTTTTGTATTATTATTAATAATTTTATTTTCATGATTTAGTTTAGTATAATTTGTAATTTCTATTTTTTTATTAATGTTAATTTTTTTATACTTAATTTGGATATGATTATTATTAGTTGCATTAATTGTATGACTTTGGTTTAAATGTTCTTCTTCTTCAGTAATTTTAATTATTTTTTTTGTTTCTAATTTATATATTATATTATAAAATTGTTCTATATTTAATTGTTTTCCTGATTGTAGGATATATCCTAAAGCAGTATGATGTAAATTAGTTAAATTATTTTTTTTTTTTATTTTGATTTTGGAAGTAGATATTCCTACATAACAATGTACAATAGCTCTTGTTAGTGCTACATATAATAGTCTTATATCTTCTGCTAATCTTTCTTGTTCAGATTTTTTAAAACTATTATCATTATTTTTTAAATCTAGTATTACTTGATTATTTTTTTTATGAAATACAGGATTTTTAGATATTGTATAATTTGTAGTAAACGGTATACATACAATGAAAAATTCTAATCCTTTAGAAGTATGTATATTAATAATTCTAATAGAATTTTTATTTTTATGTTGTATTATTTCTTTTTTTGAAATGTTTTGTTGTTTATTTTGTATTTTTTCTTGTAACCACTGTATTAAATTATATTTGTTTTGTAATATTTGTTCTTGTTCTTGTAATAATTCTCCTAAATGTAAAATATTATTAATAGTATATTCATTTTGTATTAAATTTTGATTAGAAAATATAAATTGTTGATCTTTAATAATTTCTTTGAACATAATATAGATTCCATATTTGTCCCATTTTTCTATATATTGAGTAAATATATTGATCCATTTTAATCGATATTCATAATTTGTATTTATTTTATTTATTTTTTGGATACAATTATTCATAATATTCGTAGAGAGTGCTGTTAAAAAATTTTTTTCGTTATTTAAATTTATAATGGATTTTAAAATCCATAATATTTCATAAGCTTCTTTTGAATTATAAATAGATTTTTTTTCTGAAAGATATATAGAATTAATATTAATTTTTTCTAATGCCGTTTGAATTACTTTTGCTTCATTCTTATTTCTAACTAAAACTACTATATCTTCTTTTTTTACTAATCTGGTTTTATTGTTGATCATAATTGTAAATTTATGATCAGGAGAAATGTTAATCCAATTAGAAATATTAATTGCACATTGATCAGCAATCCAATTGTTATTTGGATTGACTTGTTTTATAGGTTCTACTATAAATTGTAAAGCTGGTATTAACAGTTCATTTTTTTTAAAGTATATATTTTGATTTGCATTATTAGATAAAATAGAAGTAAATGGTATATTATGGAATATAAAAGGATTTTTTATTTTAGAGAATAATATATTAAGACTATTAACCATATGAGATGATGAACGAAAGTTAGTTGTAAGATAATAATGTGATTTAATTTCAGATTTTGCTTGCATATATGTAAAGATATCAGCTCCTCTAAAATTGTATATAGCTTGTTTAGGATCACCAATAACAATCAACCCTGATTGATTAGAATCAGTATATATTGTTTTAAATATTTTATATTGTTCTGCATCAGTATCTTGAAATTCGTCAATAAATACAATTGGATATTTTTTTTTAATTATTTTAATAATTTTTTTGTTTTTAAGAGAGTTATTTAACATTGTAATTAAATCATGAAATTCATATAATAAATTTTTTTCTTTTTCTTTTTCAAGAATACTTGGTATAATCTTTAATGCATTAAATATAATAATTTCTTTAATGGAAAAGTTAGTTTTTAATAATTTTTGAATAATTTTGAAAATATATGGAATTTTTTTTATATTGTTCTTTATTTGTGATTTTATTTTAATATAAGAAAAATAATACATTTCTTTAGGGATTACATAATCAATTGTATTAGTTTTAGACCATGTAGTAATAATATTTATCCATCTATTTGTGTTGTTGATATTATAAATACTACGATTAATTATTATATCATTAATGTAAATAGTTATTCTTTTTTTATTTTTTAACCATATTTTTTTAAATTTAGTAATTTTTAGAATTAATATTCTATGATATGTTTTAATATTTTGTTTTTTTTTAAAAAATGTTTGTATTTTTAAAGATTTAATTTTTAATAATGGATAAATATTTTGTAAAAATTTTTCTTCATTTGTCCAATATTGATAAATTAATTTGGATATATCATACGATAATAAATGACAATATTTTTTCCAAAAAATTCTTGTCGCTCGTAAATATATATAGTAATCATTTTCTATAGGTTGATATTGATTTAAAAATTGATATTGATAACAGTAATTTTTTAATATTTTTTTACAAAATCCATGTATAGTATAAATTTCAATTAAATCTATTTCGTATTCTGCTTTTTCTAACAGATATATAGATTTTTTAAAATTTGTAATTTTTTTTATAATTTTCTTTAAACTATCTGTTTTAGTTGTATTATTAATACAAGCTATTTTTAATTTATAAATGTATTGTTTAATTCTTCTTTTAAGTTCTTCTGTAGCTGTTTTTGTAAATGTGACAATTAATATTTCTCGTACTGATAATGGTTTAGAAAAATTATTGTTACTTCCTATTCCTAATAGAAGTAATAAATACAAAATAATTATTGTAAATGTTTTTCCTGTTCCAGCTGATGCTTCAATTAATGTATTTTTATTAAATGGGAAACTAAAAATATCAATGGGAATAGATGTTTTTTTCATTTTATTTTTTATTATTTTTAATATTTGATTAATTAATGTAAAATAGTAAATATTAATAATATATTTTTCATTAATTATATTTTTATTGTAAATTATTTTTTTTATAATAATGTAAAATTGGTAAAAACCATTTTTTTGCTGTATTACATAATTTTAGAAATATGGATTGATCTAAATTAGGTATGATTTTATTAATATAAAAGTCTTGCTTTTCTCCATCATTGATAGTATTTCCATTCCATATGTTAAAAAATTGTTTATTACTTTTTTGATAATCTAGATTATTATTAAATATAATATTATTATTATTATTATATTGAGATAACAACCATGTTATTCCTGATTTAGTTAATAGTAAAGGTTGAGATATTCCTTTTATATAGCCTGTAATATACATATTTAAGTATTTTTTTGCAGTTTGAACTGATACTGTAGAAAATGAACAACTGTTTTTTGTTCCTAAAACATAGCTCATCCCATTTCCTTGTAAATAACAATATATTAAATGTTCAATCCAAAGAGATATTATATCTGGAATATAAATGATATTAGGTTTCCATCGTATTAATCCTATTTTATGTATTTCTGATAATTGATAATTTTGTAATTGATATGAATTAATTGTTATACATATTTTTTTTCTATTAGGTTTATCTCGTAATAGATATATTTTTTTATATAAATCATGCATTTCTATTATCATTTGTTCCCAAATATGTTTTCCAAAATTTCCGTATGGTAATATTCCTGATTGACTATATAATATATGTAAATAATTAATATTTTTTTTATAAATCAAAGAATCTAATATTTCTGATTTCATTTGATAAATGTGAATTGGATTAATGTAAAAATAGTTTAATTCAGATTCGTTTTTTTGAAGATAAGGTATTTTTACTTTTAATGTATGATTAAAGAAAAAACGTATAGGATGTTTCCAAAATTTAATTAAATCTTGTACATTAATTGTAGTATATATATTATTACAGGAATTATTATTAATATTGTTAATTTGGTTATATTTTTTTTCTATTATGACATCATGATCTAGTTTTTTATAATTTTTACAACAAAATAATTTATTATTTTTATTATATATAGTTATAGGATGAAAATGATATAAATGATTAATTATTTTTTTTTGGTTTTCTATTGTTGTTTCAGATTGTATTAAATTTATATCATGTGTCATTATTTTAAAATTGTTGATTATATATTTTTGTAGAATTTCGATTACTATGGATGAATTAATTGTATTACTATCGCTACTATGGTTATTAATATAACTAATATAAAAATATTGTTTTGCATTAAATAAACAATTATAAAACATATGAAAATCATACATTCTATAATTAATATCTCCTATTTTTAATTTATGTGTAATTAAATTGAAAAATTTTTCGTTTGTTTTTCTAGGGTATATATTTTCGTTTATTCCTAGTAAATATATCATTTTAAAAGAAATATTTTCTAATGTATCAATATTACAAAAATTAATTGAACCTATACATAAATTAGAGTGATAGTTTCTTTTTTGAACTTGTTTTAGAAATATATTTTTTAATATTTTTATATTGATTTTTTTTTTAAATTTTGATTTGATACCATCATTGATGATCTTATTCCAAGTATCTTGTAAAAATAATATAAATTCATGATGTAAATATTTTGTTGAAAAAAAATCTTTTATCATTTTTTTGAATTTTGTTTTCCATATTATAAGATTATTAGAATATAAAAATATTTTTTTCCATTTATTTAATAATATGATAAATTCTTGTATTTTTGCTATTAGTTCAGCATGTTCATGATGAAATTCATTATAAGATACGTTATTATTCCAAATAAAATTATTTTCATTAACAGAATATGATAATAACATATTGTTAATTCCAAAATTCCAATTATTATAATTAGTTTTAATATTAAATAATTCATATAAATGTTGTTTATTGATTCCTAATTTAATATTTGCTTTTTGGATCCATTGTTTTAGAATCTTAAATTCAATTTCATTAATATTAAATCGTTCTAATAAAATTGGAAATGATAAGAGTGACAAAATTTCTTCTTGGTTACATTCAATATTTATTATATTAAATAATTTATTCAATATCTGTAGTATTGAATTATTGATTATAGTTGATGAATTAGATATAGAAAATGGTATAAAATATTTTTTTGGTACAGAATTAAAAACAGATCGAATAAATGGTATATATATACTAATATTTGTCGATAATACAATGATATCTTTAGGATTAATTGTATTATTTTTATGAAATATATTTAGTAAATTATAGTGTAATATTTCTATTTCTTGTCGTATTGAATTACATATATGTATACTAATAGAATTATCTGTAGAATAAAAAATTTCACCATATTTATTATTGCATTGTTTTTGTTTGATATTTATGTTTGTTGAATAAAATAAAATTTTTTTTTGTATTTTTTGTAATAAATTATTTCCTTGAATTTTTGAAAATATGGTTTTATTTTTATGTTGAAAAGAATATAAGTATTGAATATGATTTAATATAATATTTTGACTATATGATAATAATGGATGATGATTTTTTGATATGTTTAATATAGACTTATTAGTAGATATAGTATTTTTTATGTTTAATATATATATTTTACATATTTTACTAATATGATTGAGTATTTCAATATAAGTATTAGGAATATAAATGGTATTAAAAATAAATATTCTAATAGGTAAGATTTGTTTTATAATACTTGTATTATTTGTAATTTTTTGTATAATTTTTTTTTTATATTAGAGAAATGATGTATATTTTGATTATTTTTTTTTGAATAGTATAAGATGGATCTCCATAGTTTTTTTTGCCATTTTTGTTCTTTAGATAAGTTCGGAATATTAGTATTATTATCCCATAATTCGATCCATTCTGGTCGATATATTAAATACTGATTAAAAATTTTAGACATTGTAAACGCAAATTGAAACTTTTCGTTTTTTGTATTACTGTTATGATTCATTAAATAATTGTTCAGTTTAGGTATAGATAATATTTTCCATAATATATGTAAATGTGTAAAACTATATTGATTTGTGTATTTTGGTAGTATATAAGTAAAAATTTTCCATATAAAATTTTCACATTGATCAAATTTAATGTTAGCGTATATACCTATATATTTAGCAATAAAAATTTTTATCCATTGTTCTATTGTTGTATTGTTAACTATGAATAATTCATTTTTCATTGGATTTGATAATGGTTTGTTTTTTATAATTTGGCATGCTTGTTTTAATAATGTTTCAAAATTATTAGATTGATATATGATTAACATTTTTTTATTTTTAATAATTGTTAGTAAAATAAGTACAAATAGTATTATTTATGTATTCATAAATAATGAATGTATATGTAATTAATTACATATATCATGACTAATATATTAATGATAAATTTTTATTTATTATATATAAATAACGATATATATATATATATTTATATATTAGTCACCTTTTATGAACATGATTATGTATTATTGTGATGTAGATATACATCCATTTTTGGATATGGAATATTAATGTTATTAATATCTAAAGCTTTTTTAAATTTTACCATTAAATCCCAATATACTATATTTAAATCATCAGTATTACTCCAACATCGAACTATAAAATTTAAAGAAGAAGGTGCTAATTCACTTAGTCCAATAATAACTCCTAATTCTTTTAATACTCTTTTTTCTGATTCTATAACATTTTTTAGTACTTTTATAACTAAATCAATATCAGAGTCATAGCTTACACTAATGATAAATTCATTTCTTCGTACTGGCTCACGAGAGTAATTAATAATATTTCCAGAAATAATTTTTCCATTTGGAACTACCACAAGTTTACCATCTAAAGTACGTAGAGTAGTATAAAAAATATGAACATTCAGTACTGTTCCAGAAACTGTACCTAAATCTACGTATTCTCCAGTTCTAAAAGGTCTAAGAGCTACTAATAACACACCTGCAGCAAAATTAGACAAAGAACCCTGTAATGCTAATCCAATAGCCATTCCTGCTGCACCTAATATTGCAATTACAGATGTAGTTTGTACTCCAATTCTACCTAATGAAGCAATTAATGTGAATGTAATAATAATATATCTGACTAAAGTAGATAAAAATCCAGAAATAGTAGCATCTATATGTCTAGTAATTAATATTTTATTCACGCCATTAGATATTATTCGTGCTATAAACATTCCAACAATTAAAATAACGATAGCAGATGTTAAATTAATTAAATAACTTAATAATAGTTCTTGATTTCGAATAATCCAATTCCCAGCATGATTAATATCATTCACGACATTTAAATCTTCCATTTTTGTTCCTAATAGTTAACAGTATTGTTGTTATATTTTTATGGTTTTTTTATTAATTAATATTATTTTTTATAATATGAATTATAATATGATATTATAATTCATATTATTAATATATTATTATTATTAAAATATATTGTTATATATATAATTACAAAATAAAATTTTTATAGAAAATAATGGATTTTAATTATAATTTTTTATTGTATATTAAAATTTATTTTGTAATATATAAAGTTTTTTTGTATATATAATGTATCATTACTAATATTTTTATTTTTATTTTTATAATACTATATCTATAGTAAAAATAGTACATGTTTTATATGTCTATAATATTAATTTATATTAATGTTTCATATTTAAATAAGAATATAAATTCTATTAATTGTATTTTATTTTTAAATAAAAAATTATGATTTACTTGAATTATTATGTAGCAAAGATATATTTAGATCTTAATATTTCAAAAGAATTTTGTAATCTAATTGACATAGAATGTTTAGCTGCATGGATCCAATTTCTTGGATCATAATATTTTTTGTTTGGAGCATGTATTCCATGAGGATTTCCTAGTTGACTATGTAGATAGTTTTTGTTTTTTTTATAAAAATTTAGAACTCCTTCCCAAGTAGCCCATTGCATATCAGTATCTAAATTCATTTTTACTATTCCATAGTCAATTGATTGTTGAATTTCACTATTTAATGATCCAGAACCACCATGGAATACAAAATTTAAAGGTTTAGAACAAGATAAATTATGTTTATTTTGAACAAATTGTTGTGATTTTTTTAAAATTGAAGGAGTTAAATGTACATTTCCTAATTTATATACTCCATGTACATTTCCAAAAGAAGCAGCTATAGTAAAATTTGAACTAATTGGATTTAATTGTTCATATGCATAGTTTACTTCTTCTGGTTTTGTATATAAAGATTGAATATTTAGAGTACTATTATCAACACCATCTTCTTCTCCTCCTGTACATCCTAGTTCTATTTCTAACATCATGTTTATATTTTTCATCTTTGTTAAATATTGACTACAAATATTAATGTTGTCTTTTAATTTTTCTTTAGATAAATCAATCATATGAGAAGTAAATAATGGTTTTCCATATTTTTTAAAAAAACGTTCTCCTTCTTCTATTAAGCTATCTATCCAAGGTAAAATATTTTTATGACAATGATCGGTATGAAGTATAACAGGTACATTATAATATTTTGCTAATAAATGTACATGTTGTGCTCCAGAAATTGATCCTAATATAGCTAGTTCTTGTTGATTTTGTTTTGTAATATTTGATCCAGCTATGAAAGCAGATCCTCCATAAGAAAATTGAATTATTACAGCAGATTTCATTAATGCAGCTGTTTCTAAGACTGTATTGATGGAATCATTTCCTATACAATTTACTGCTGGTAAAGCAAAACATTTTTTTTTTGCTAATTGAAACAATTTTTGTGCTTCATTAGCTGATAATACACCAGGTTTAAAATAATTAATATATTCAGACATGATCTTCCTATTTTAGTAAATCTGATAATTTTTTAAGTATTATATATATAATTTGTATATATAAAAAAAAAATTTTATTAGTTTTTATGTGTTTCTAACATAGCAATTGTAGGTAATTTTTTTCCTTCAATAAATTCTAGAAAAGCTCCTCCTCCTGTAGAAATATAAGAAATTTGATCTTTTATATTAAACATATCTATTACAGCTAAAGTATCTCCACCTCCAGCTATAGAAAAAGCTGTACTATTAGCTATAGTTGTTGCTATTTTTTCAGTTCCTGTTCTAAATTTAGAAATTTCAAAAACTCCTACGGGTCCATTCCATAAAATAGTTTTTGCTTTATTTATAACATGAGTTATATTTTTAATACTTTCTGTTCCAATATCCATAATTTCTTCATTTTGGTGTATGTCTGATATTTTTTTTATAGAAGATGTATTATTATTATAATCGATGACATGTGAATCAATAGGAATTAAAATATTTTTTTTATCTCGTAATGATTTAGCTAATGTAATGAATTCTGGTTCATGTAAGGATTTTCCTACATTATGATCAATAGCAATAAATGTATTTGCTATTCCTCCTCCAACAATTACAGTATCAGATAAATTAGAAAGTGAATTTAAAATATCAAATTTGGTTGATACTTTTGATCCTCCTATGATAGCAATCATAGGACGAATTGGGTTGGTTAAATATTTAGTTAAATTATTTATTTCATTTATTAATAATAAACCAGCACAAGATTGTTTAGCATATTTAATCACATTATGAGTAGAAGCTTGTTTTCTATGAGATGAACCGAAAGCATCCATTACAAAAATATCACATAAAGATGCATATTTTTTAGCAAGAGTATGACTATCTTTTTTTTCTCCTATATTAAATCTAACATTTTCGAGTACTAGTATTTCATCAAATTCTATTTTTTTATTATTTAAATATGTATTTGAAAATTGTATTTTATTGTTCGGTAATATTTTTTTTAAATATTGAAAAATTGGATATAGAGAAAACTTATTATTGATAACACCTTCCTTAGGTCTACCTAAGTGAGACATAATTATTACTTTTGCTTTTTTTTGGAGTGCATATTTAATAGTTGGTAGAGTTGCTATAATTCTTGTATAGGAAGTAATAGTTCCGTTGTTCATTGGTACATTTAAATCGGCTCTTATTAATACTGTTTTATTATAAAGATCGAGTTCAGATATACTTGTAATTGGCATGGTGTTTTACCTTTAAATATTAGTTTAAATTATATAAGATATTTTTCATATATTTATACATTCTATTTTTGAAATATATAAGATTTTTTTTTACAAGATTTCATATGATATTCTATTTTTATGTATTATATTAAATATATAAAATTAATTTTTTTAAATAATTATAAATATATACTCCTATATTATACATAGATTTTTTTTACTTCTTATTATAAAAATGAATTTTTTTATATATACAATAGAAATAACACATTAATTTTTAAACCAAGTTCTAATTCCTTCTAAAAACATTTGTGTAGATAACATAATTAAAATTAAACCCATAAGTCTCTCTAAAGTATCGATTCCTTTAGATCCAAATATTCGTAAAAAAAAACTAGATGACAATAATATTGTTACCGTAATAATCCATGCTATAAAAAGAGATGATGATAAATATAGTAGTTGAGTAGGATGTTGATGAGATAATAAAATCAATGTAGCTAATGAAGAAGGACCAGCTACTAAAGGAATAGCCAATGGTACTAAAAATGGTTCATTGTTAATGATTGTTTTATTTGTTCTTATATTTTCTTCTGATGGAAAAATCATTTTTATTGCAATTAAAAATAAAATAATTCCTCCAGATATGGATACAGTTTCTGTTCTTAAATTAAGTAATAATAATATTTTTTCACCTCCAAATAAAAATAGTAACATAATTAATAAAGCTATAATCATTTCTCTTAACAATAATAATTGTCTTCTTTTAGGTTCAATATTTTTTAAAAGTGACATAAAGATAGGAAGATTACCTATTGGATCCATAATAAAAGTCAGTAGTATAGTAGTAGAAATTATTTCATTCATTATTTTTTCCTGAAAGATATTAGTAATTATAATTAGATAATATCTATATGTATTTTTTATAAAATTTTGTTTTTAGTAATGTTACTATAATTTATTAAAACATTTTTTTTAATTTAAAAATAATTAAAATATATTGTTAACTATGATAAAAATAATATTTTTAAAGTAGAAATTAATAATTAATAGATACATGTTTAAAATAATTTTAAATATGGTATTATACATTAGTTGGTATGAATATTTATTTATTGTTTTTAAATGAAATTACTATAGTTATTGTATAGTATTATTTAAATTTATTATATAAAATATGTAAAAGTAATATACATAGCACAATATTTATTTATTTGAAATAAATATTTTTTTTTAAATTAATATTTTATGGTTGTTATTAGTATATTCAATTATAGATATTTATTAATATGTAATTAGATGATTTAATTTAAAACAATCATAAATATAGCACTATATTAATTTTTATAAAAAATTATTAAATTAATTATAATTTTAATTGTAATTATTTTTATATATATACTTTTTTTAAGTATAGATTAAATTATAGTTCAGTACATCTGTATTTTTTAGGTTGTAAATATAACATTTATATAATAACATATATTAAGGTGGTTAGTATTTAGCATGAATAGATCAGTTGGATTTGTTGGTTGGAGAGGAATGGTAGGTTCTGTTTTATTAATGAGAATGATTCAAGAACATGATTTGAATAATATTAATCTTACTTTTTTTTCTACTTCTAACATAGGAAATGTAGCTCCAACAATTAATAATATATCTTATGGTACATTGAAGAATGCTTATGATATTAATTTATTAATGGATCTGGATATTATTATTACTTGTCAAGGAACACAATATACTAATGATATATATTTTAAATTAAGAAGTTTATCTTGGTCTGGATATTGGATTGATGCTGCTTCAATATTACGAATGCAATCTAATGCAGTCATTGTTTTAGATCCTATTAATTATAAAATGATAGATTATGCTATACAAAATAATATTAAAACATTTGTTGGAGGTAATTGTACAGTTAGTTTAATGTTAATGGCATTGGGAGGATTATTTCAACATAAATTAATTGAATGGATTTCAGTATCTACATATCAAGCAGCTTCTGGAAGTGGATCTAGTCATATGATTGAATTACTATCTCAGATGGGAATAGTATACAATTCAGTTTCGAAAGATTTAACAAATCCATTAATTTCAATTTTAGATATTGATCGTAATGTATTAAATACAGTTAATTCTAGTCTTTTTCCTACTCTTAATTTTTCTGTTCCACTAGCTACTAATTTAATTCCTTGGATTGATAAAAAAATGAATAATGGACAAACTAGAGAGGAATGGAAAGGTCAAGTTGAAGCTAATAAAATTTTAGGTTATACAAAAAATAATGTAATTCCGATCGATGGGATATGTGTTCGTATAGGATCAATGAGATGTCATAGTCAATCTTTTACTATAAAATTAAATAAAGATATATCAATATTTGATATCGAATCAATATTGAAAGATAGTAATGAATGGGTAACTGTTATTCCTAATGATTATGAAGAAACGATTCAAAAACTGAGTCCGGTTGCAGTTTCAGGTACTTTAAATATTCCTGTTGGAAGAATTAAAAAAATGTCTATTGGTTCTAAGTATATTTCTGTTTTTAGTGTAGGAGATCAATTATTATGGGGAGCTGCTGAACCATTAAGGAGAACTTTAAGATTATTATTAGATTAACGTATTAATATATTTATTCTTAATTTATATTGATTTAATAATAAAATTATAAATTTTTTTATAGATTGTTTTTTTTTGTGTAATAAAATATTTTTATTCATATTTACTAATAAAATATTTTTATTTATTGATTATTGTAAAAATATTAATTTTAATTTTTTTTAATATATTTAAATATATAATTAAAACATGTTGTATAGTTGATAACTATTTATTAACAATATGAAAATGAATATCAAAATATTTATGAATACTAAATAGATTAGTATTAACATTTTTTAATTAAATATTCATATGGTTTCGTTTTGATATTTTTATTTAATAATTTATGTCCAATAAAATGACAAAAAATAGGAACATCTCGTTTAGTTGTTGGATCATCAGTTATTACTAATAGGATATCTTCTTTATTCATTTTTCTTAATTTTCTTCTTATAAATATTATAGGATCTGGACAAATTAATCCTTCCAGATTTATTTTAACATGATGTATTTTATTTTTCATTGTAGTATTGGTATTGTATAATTGTATTTTATAAATAGTTATTTAATATATATTGATTTAAATAGTAAATTTACTTGTTTATAAAATGGTTAGAATTAAATATTGTATATTAGTATATATAATTTTGATTTAAGTTAAATATAAAATATTAAATTTTTTATTAATTTGTATTAAAAAAAAAGATATATATTTTTTTTTATATTATAATATGTTTTAAAATTTATTATGGTATTCAAATTAATATAAAACTTACATGTTATTATAATTCATTTATAAGTTAAAAATTATTAATTATATTTTTATCATGTGTGTTTTTTTTATAAATAAAAAGTATTTACATTTTTTTACATAGAGTGTTCAATAATTATATATAAAATATAAATCACTATGATTAATTTAATACATTAATATAAGTTTAGTAAAATTAAATTTTATTTAATTTTAATTTATAATTGTTATTAATAATATTGAAATATTTTTAATAAATAATTTTTTTATTTATATATATATAAAATATATTATAAGTATTTTTTTTTATGTATGATATTTAGTTAGTATTAATGATAATGTTTTTAATTGAATCCATATGGAACATTTTTTATTTGTTTTAATTTTAATTTCTAAAAAAGTTAATATTTTAATAATTTTGTAAATTAAATGAATGTATTTTTTTTTATTATAATTTTCTAAAATTTGATTATTATTATTTATTTTTGTAATTTTTTTTTGTTCTGTTCTAATATTATGAGATTGATAAATAATTTTAATTAATATTTTTTGTAGTACTCGAATGAGTATCAATGGTTCATAATTATTTTTATGTAATAAATTTAATATTCTAATTGCTTGTATACCGTTTCCATTTAATACTGATTGTGCCCATTGGTAAGCGGTAAACAATCCTTCATCAGTAATAATATTACGAATATTTTCTATTTTAATTATAGAATTAAAGTAAATTAAAGATATTACCTCTAATATTTTTGATAATGAAAATAGATTATTTTCATAATATTGATATAATAGTTTTTTTGTTTTTTTATTCATTATTATTTTTAAATCATTGATTTTTCTTTCAAACCAGAGTATAAATTCAATTTTATTATTGATAACACAATTTACGATTGTTCCTAACATATACGTGTGATGAAGAAATATTTTATTTTTTTTAAAAAAATAATTTTCATAGCATTTTATTATTAATATAATATTTTTATTTATTCTTTTTAATAAAATTATTATATATTTATAATTATCGTTTTTAACATCATTAATAAATATAGTAATGATTAAAATAATCTTTTTAAGAAATATATTTTGCATTTGATAAATTAAAAATATATGTTTCCATTCTAGTTCATTAATAGGATAAAAATATTTTTTATTACTATATCCTTGTTTTTGTGCGTATATACAAATTATTTTTTCGCTTTCTTGACATAAAATTATTTCTTTACCTTGTAATATATATACAGATAATAATTGATTTTTTAAATTATTAATTAGATTGTCATAGAATGTATTCACTGTTTTTACAATTAATTTATGTTGATGAAATTATATAAATATATTTTATTTATTATAGCTATAAACTTTAAATTGAAAATAATTATTTTAATAAATATATTTAAATTATTTTTTATATATTTTTGTATTAATTAAATAGAACTAGGTTTAATAATTTATTTTTAACATAAATAATTTTTTCTATATTATTATTTTGAATATGTTTTTTAATTTTTGGTTCTTGTAATGCTATTAATATAATCTTTTGTTTTGATAAGTTTTCATCATCAACTTGAATAATATGTCTTTTTTTACCGTTAATTTGTAATACTATGTTATAGTTTATTTTTTTTATATTTGAATTATCGGCAACTGGCCAGGTAGCATAATCTATATTGTTTTTTTTTGTTATTTTTTCCCACATAAAAAAACATATATGTGGTGTAAATGGATATAACATTTTTATTATATTTGTTAAAGCGTAGTACATAAGATTTTTGTCTTGTGCATTATTTAATGGAAATTGATGTAATTTATTAACGAGTTTCATAATAGCAGCAATTGCAGTATTAAAAATTTTTCTTCTATCAATATCATCTGTTACTTTTGTAATGGTTTCGTTTATTTTTATATATAGATTTTGTTGAGAATTATTTAATTGTATCCAATTTAAATTAGTATATTCATGTTTTTGATTAATATAGATATAAGTTAGTTTCCATAATTTTGTTAAAAATTTATGAATTCCAGTAATTCCAGATTCTTTCCATTCTAAAGACATATCTATAGGTGCAGCAAACATGATGAATAAACGTAAAGTATCTGCACCATATTTTTTAATTATCACTTCTGGTTCAATTCCATTTTTTTTTGATTTTGACATTTTCATCATTCCGGCATGAACAATTTTTTTTCCATGATAGTTATGAATATAAATGATATCTCCTCTATTATTTTTTTTTATTTTTAATAATTTAGATGATATCCATACTGTGTTATTATTTTCATCTAAATAATAAAAAGCATCAGATAGTACCATACCTTGACATAATAAATTTTTTACTGGTTCATCACAATGTATTAGTCCAAAGTCACGTAGCAGTTTGTGATAGAATCTAAAATATATTAAATGCATGGTAGCATGTTCTATTCCTCCAATATATTGATCTACTGGTAACCAATATTTTGAAGCAATTGGATCAATCATACCTTCTTGATAATTAGGAGAAGTATAACGGGCATAGTACCATGAAGATTCAATAAATGTATCAAAAGTATCTATTTCTCTACATGCTTCATTATTTTCAATCGATATTTTTTCCCATATAGAAATTTCTTTTGGTAATAATCGATTTTCAATTTTATAATTGTAATTAATTTTAGGTAGTATTACAGGAAGTTCATGATCAGGTATGGTATGGATAATACCATCTTGGGTAGTAGCAATAGGTATAGGTGTTCCCCAATATCTTTGTCTTGATATTCCCCAATCTTTAATTTGAAAAATTATTTTTTTTTTTCCTATTTTTTTATTATTTAATTCTTTAAAAATTTCTACATATGCTTGTTGACTTGTTAAATTGTTATACTTTTGGGAATTGTATAGCAATCCTGGATATATAGTAGGTTTGTTTTGAAAATCTGATTTTTCTTTCTTTAACATATTTAAAATAACTGGTTTAATTAACAATTTATGATGTATAGCAAATGTCCATTCATTTTTATTGTGTGCAGGTGTACAAATGATAGCTGTTTCTTTATGTTGATTTAAAACAAAATTTGCAATCCAAATAGGGATTGTTTCATTAGTAAATGGATGTATTGCAAATTTTTCAGTATTTATTCCTCTTGTGTTAAATTCAATTGGATTATTTAAATAATCAATATTAGAACATGAATTATGAATGAAATTATTAATTTTTGAATTATTATGTTTTAGTTCTGTAGATAATTTATGAAAAGGAGAAATTGCTATATATGTAGCTCCCATTAATGTATCTAATCTATTAGTATAAACTTGTATTTTTTTATTGTTAGAATTATATAGATTTACAGTGATTTCTATAATTTCTGATTTTCCTATCCAATTTTTTTGCATTTGTTTTACTTTATTAGGCCATCCAGATAGTTGATCTAAATGATTTAATAATTCTTCAGCATAATTAGTTATTTTTAAAAACCATTGATTAATTTTTTTTTGAGTTACAATAGAATTGCATCTCCAACATTTTTTTTCTATTACTTGTTCGTTTGCTAATACCGTTTGATCTTTTGGACACCAGTTCACTAAAGCAAATTTTTTATATGCTAAATTTTTTTTATATAATCTTGTAAATAGCCATTGTTCCCAACGATAATATTCTGGTTTAGAAGTATTAATTTCTCTACTCCAATCATAACTAAAACCTAATGATAATAGTTGTTTTTTCATAAATTGAATATTTTTTTTAGTCCATTTTTCAGGTTCAATTTGATTTTGAATAGCTGCTTCTTCAGCTGGTAAACCAAAAGCATCCCATCCGATTGGTTGTAGTACATTTTTCCCCAGCATACGTTGATATCTAGAAATAACATCTCCAATTGTATAGTTTCTAACATGTCCCATATGTAGATTACCAGATGGGTAAGGAAGCATAGATAAACAATAAAATTTTTCTTTTTTTTTGTTTTCTGTTACTACAAAAGTATTGTTTTCTTTCCAATATTTTTGGATTATTTTTTCTATTTGTTCTGGATGATAAGTTTCTTTCATTGTTATTAATCTTTATTTAAATTATATAAATTTTGTATATTAATATTTTTTTGTTTTGTTTTATAATAATTGTTATTATTGAATATATTGCAACAAAATTATTAATATTTTTTTATGTAAGTATAATTGATTTATATGTTATTATTTTAATGTATATTTTAGTTATAATTAATTTAAAACTTTATTAGGTATATGTATACCATGACTATGTTTATCGTAATTATCATTAATACAATATACTATTTTAGTACTTATAATATGCAATATTTTTATAATAATATAAGTTGAATAATAAATATTATATTAGAATATAGTTTGAATATAAATAGAAATTTATATGTATAAATTAAATATAATTCAAATTAAATCTATTATTTATTAATAATATTTTTAATTTAAATTGTAATAGTTACTCATTTTTATTGTATTGTATACGTAATATACAAATATTAATTTAATTATTATTAAGAATGATTTGAGATATATTGTAAATCATGATAAATATTTAAAATATTTAATTTTATAATTAATAGTTGATTAATATATATATGTATTATTTATTTTTTTTATTTTTTATGAATATAATTGATTATTTTTGAAAATCAACTGTAACAATAATAATATAATTTTTAAATAATAAATAACAATTAATATCGTTTTATAATATAGAATTTTTTGTTAATTTAATTTTATATATGTATTTTATATTATTTATGTTTTGTATGTATTTTATTTGTTACAAATAAGTTGTTTAAGTATTTTACGATCATATTATACATTATTCTTTTTTCTTTATGTTATTAGTAGGAATAGTAACATGGATTTGTATTATTTTTCTATTATCAACAATAGATATTTTAAAGATATATCCTTGAATGTTAATGGATTCTCCTTTAGTTGGTAAACGACCTAGTTTAGTCATTACCAATCCGCCAATAGTATCTACTTCTTGATCATTAAAATTTGTGTTAAACATTTCATTAAATTCTTTAATTTCAGTTAATGCTGGAATAGCAAAAGAATATTTGTTAATTTGATGTACATTTAATACTTCATTAGTATCATATTCATCCTCTATATCTCCTACAATTAGTTCTAATATATCTTCAATAGTTACTAATCCTGAAATTGCTCCAAATTCATCTATAACTATTGCCATATGATAATGTTTTGATCGAAATTCTTTTAACATTCTATTGACATATTTACTTTCAGGTACTACAACAGAATTTCTTAATATTTTTTTAATAGAAAATGTATTTGTTTTTTGTTGAATAAAGGGTAATAAGTCTTTTACTATTAGAAAACCCTCTACATGGTTATTATCATTACTCATAACAGGATATCTAGAATGAGCTGATTGAATAATTGTATTAATACATGTATTAAGATCATAATTTAATTTTAGAGTGATCATTTGTGTTCTTGGTATCATAATGTCTCGTACTCTTTTTTTGGTAATATTAATAACTCCTTCTAACATGTCACTAGTATCATGATCAATAAGTTCATTTTTTTTGGATTGTTTTATAAGTAAAAGTAGTTCTTCACAATTTTTAGGTTCTTCTTGTCGAAGTTGATGAAGAAAATTAGAAAAAAAATTTTTTTTGTTTATCTTTTTAGTTTGTTCTGAATAGTCATCACTCATATTTTCATTATATATTTTATGCTAGTTAACTTGATGATTATAGTGAAATATTTTAATTTAAAATAATTTTAAAATAAATATTAATATTTGATATATGGATTAGAAAAACCAAGATTTTTTAAATAATTAATTTCTAATGATTCCATATTCATTTGATCAGTTTTATTAATATGATCATGACCTATTAAATGTAGAGTTCCATGTATGATCATATGTGCCCAATGAGCATTTATATTTTTTTTTTGTTTAATAGATTCTTCTTGAATTTTTTGACTACACAAGACTAATTCTCCAATTAAGTATGTGTGCATAAAATTTAAAATTTGATAAGGGAATGATAAAATATTAGTAACTTTATTTTTGTTTCGATATGTATAATTAAGAAATTTGATTTCAGTTTTATTGACAATACGTACAGTAATTTCAGTTTTAATTTTTAAATTATATAAAATAATGGACAACCATCTTTTTATATATATTTTTTTTGGTATATAACTGGAATTTGTACAAGCCAATTGTAGATTTAATTTTAATTTATTCATAAAAATAAAATTTATTTTATTTGGTGAAAATTTTTGTAATATATTTTAGTAAAATTTTATATTAGCTATAGTTTTTTTAAAATATTCAGTAAATTTCTGTTTTTTCTTAAAAAATAATTATAAGTAATTATATATAATTTAATTAATACAATAATTTTTGTGTTATTTATTTTAAATTGTATACTAATTTTAGATTATAGAAAATATATTGTATTTTTATTATAATTGCTATGTTAGGAAAATTTCTTTTTTATTTATTAACATTAATGTTATATATTTATTTGAATTCTTATATCTTTAATTACATAAAAAAATAATAGAATTTATTTTTTATTTACTAAAATACATTTTGTCATTGAAGATGAAATGATAATAAATATTTTTAAGATAATACAATAGTTCCATGTAATGAATAAGAATTAGTTTTAGTAATGCTAATATTTATAAAGTTACCTATTAATTTTTTTGGACCTTGAAACGTAACTATTCTATTATTTTCAGTTTTTCCACAGAGTTCTTGAGGATTGTTTTTAGAAACTTGTTCAACTAAAACTAATTGTTTAGTTCCTAACATTTTTTTACTCCAGTTTATTGTTTGTTTATTAATTTGTTTTTGTAAAATATACAGTCGTTCTTTTTTTTCTTCTAATTTTACAGTATCCATTAATTCTGATGCTGGAGTACCTGGTCTTTTAGAGTATATAAAACTAAAACTCATATCAAAATTAATATCTTTAACTAATTCTAATGTTTGTTCAAAATCTTTTTCTGTTTCTCCAGGAAAACCAACAATAAAATCAGAACTAATTTGAATATTTTTTCTTACTGAAGTTAATTTATTTATTATATTTTTGTATTCTGATATTGTATGTGATCTTTTCATTAATTTTAAAATTTTATCGGATCCACTTTGTACTGGTAAATGTAAGAAATTAACTATTTTAGGAGTATAATAATATGCATTGATGATATCATCTGTAAATTCAATAGGATTGCTGGTGGTAAATCTAATTCTTTCAATTCCATCAATTTCTGCAATTATTTGCAATAGTTCTGAAAATTTATATAATTTTCCATCTAATCCTTTTCCTAAATAGGCATTGACATTTTGTCCTAATAAATTTACTTCTTTAATGCCTTGATCAGACAACATGGCTATTTCATATAAAATATCTTCTAGAGGACGACTAATTTCTATACCTCTAGTATAAGGTACTATACAAAATGAACAAAATTTGTTGCAACCCTCCATAATAGAAATTAATGCAGTTGGTTTTTTTTGTAATAAAATAGGACTGGAACTAAATTTTTCAAATTCAGGAAAAGAAATATCAATTATTAGTTTTTTTAACTTTTTTGCCATTTTTATCATATTAGGTAATCTATGTAATGTTTGAGTTCCAAATATTATATCAATATAATTTGCTCTTTTATAGATTTCTTTCCCTTCTTGTGTAGCAACACATCCTCCTACAGCTATTATTATATTAGGATTTAATTTTTTTAATTTTTTCCATCTACCTAATTGATGAAAGAGTTTTTCTTGAGCTTTTTCTCGAATAGAACAAGTATTTAATATTAATATATCTGCTTCTTCTGGAATGGTAGTAATAATATATTGTTTTTTTTTTAATGTATCAAGAATTATAGAAGAGTCATATTCATTCATTTGACATCCCCATGTTTTAATAAACATTTTTTTATGCATGATTATATGCTCACTGTATATTTATATATAAATTAAGTTAGTATTGTTTTATAAATATTAATTTTATAATATTTGAATATATATATTATATAATGAAAAAAAAAAAAAATATGTTCTAAATAGCTATACTTGTTTTTATACTTGGATCGGGATAATAATTGATTATATTAAAATTTGTGATTTTATATTTAAATAATGATTTTGGATGACCATTTAATATTAATGTTGGTAATGGTTTGGGCTTTCTTTTTAGTTGTATATTAGCTGCACATAAATGGTTTTGATATAAATGAACATCTCCTCCTGTCCATAATAGTTCTCCAACTGTTAATTTACATTGTTGTGCTATCATATGAACCAGTAAAGCATAGCTAGCAATATTAAATGGTAACCCCAGAAATGTATCACATGATCTTTGATATACTTGACAACTTAATGTGTTATCGATAACATAAAATTGAAATAAAACATGACAAGGTGGTAAATGCATTTGATCTAGTTCTCCCACGTTCCAGCTAGTAACAATAATTCTTCTGGAATTAGGTTGATATTTTATTTTTTCTATAGCTAATTGTATTTGATCAATTGTATCTCCATTAGGTGTGGTCCAATTTCTCCATTGTTTTCCATAAATAGGTCCTAATTCTCCTAATTTATTAGCCCATGGATTCCAAATTGAAACATGATTATCATTAAGGTATTTTATGTTTGTATCTCCTTTAAGAAACCATAATAACTCATGAATAATAGATGGTATATGACATTTTTTAGTAGTGACGAGAGGGAATCCATGTTGTAAATTAAATTTTAAATGATAACCGAAAATAGATAATGTACCTATTTTAGTTCGATCTTGTTTTTTTTTTCCAGTTTTAATAATAGTTTGTAATAATTTTAGATATTGTTTCATATTATATTGAAATAATTTATTTTATTTTAGCATATATTAGAATTGTTATTCCAATAATTAGCATAGGAATAGATAATATTTGTCCCATAGTAATACAGTTGAGAAAATATCCAATATTTATATCAGGTTCACGAAATAATTCAAGTATTATTCGAATAATTGCATAACAGATTAGAAATAATCCTGATATAATTCCTGTTTTTTGATTAGTATATTTGAGATAATGAAATAAGATAAATAATAATAATCCTTCAAAAATAAATTCATAGATTTGTGAAGGATGTCTGGGTAAATTTCCAAATTTATCAAATATTAATTTTAATTGTATATTTTGTTGTGATGCTGCAAAATCTATTTTTTTAGCAGCTGGAAATAATATATAAATTGGATAATTAATAGATATTTTACCCCATAATTCTCCATTAATTAAATTACCTAATCTACCTAATCCTAAACTAAAAGGAACTAATGGTACGATAAAATCTGTAATTTCTAAAAATTTTTTTTTGTTTTTTTTAGAATATATTAGAATCATAACAATTATTCCGATTAATCCTCCATGGAAAGACATTCCTCCTTCCCAAATTTTAAAACATGATAGTATATTTTTAGAATAATATGGAAAGTTATAAAAAATAATATATCCTAATCTTCCTCCTATAATAATACTAACAAAACTAATATATGTTATATTAATTATTTCTTTTTTTAACCATTTTTGTTTAGTTTTTTTTGCAAAGTTTTTTCCATACCAAATAGAAAAATAAAATCCTATAAGATATAGTAATCCATACCAATGGATAGAAAACATTTCGCAAGAATAAGCGATAGGATTAAAATTAGGAAGTAATATAGAATATTTATTCATTTATGTATATAGTATTGATTTTAATTGTTAGAATATTTGTAAGTTATAATTTATATTATATATAGTAATGAGAAATATTATATCATTATTAATAATTATATATATAAATATATGAATTTGTTATTTTTATATAATTATATCAATAATATATATAAGATACAATTTTTATATTATGTATCTGTATTTTACAAGATTAATATCTTATTTTAAATTAATTCTAATTGCATCATTTCTTGATATGTTTGTCTTCTTCTAATTAATTTTGGTATTCCATTTTCTAATATAATTTCAGGAATTAATGGACGACTATTATAATTTGAAGACATTGATGCACCATAAGCTCCTGTATCATGAAAAATAATATAATCACCTATTTTTGTTTTTGGAAGTAATCTGGTTGTTAAAATATTATTACTATTTTGCGTAAAAATATCACCGGATTCACATAATGGTCCTCCTATAATAGTTTCTACTTGTTGATTTGAGTAAGTATTTGGATCGTTTTTATGAATAACAGATATATAATGGTAACTTCCATACATCGTTGGTCTTATTAAATCATTAAATCCTGCATTAACTAGAGTATAATGTTTCTTTCCCATAGTTTTAATAGCTCTGATTTCAGATACTAAGATTCCAGATTCTGCTACTAAAAATCTTCCTGGTTCGATTTCTAATTTAATTGAATGTCCTAAAAATTTTTCTATTTTTATTCTAGCTATATTCCATAAATTAAAATAATTTTTTATGTTAATATTTTTTTCTTCTAGTCTATAAGGAATAGGTAATCCTCCTCCTGCTGATATCCATTGTATATCTTTTTTTAAAGAATATATTGTATTAACCATAGCATTACATACTTTTTCTAAATATTCATTATTCACTCCAGATCCAATATGGATGTGTATTCCTATAAGTTTTAGTTTATATTTATTAATTATATCAATTGCTTCTAATATATTCCATATACCATGTTTACTATTTTCTCCTCCTGTATTTGTTTTTTCATGATGTCCATGTCCAAATTTTGGATTTACTCTTAACCATATAGCATGTTGAGGAGATAGTTTTCCTATTTGATGTAGCATATCAATAGATCCAATATTAACGGTAATATTTAATTCAATAATTCTTAATAACGTTTGATAGTCAAATAAATCTGCAGTAAATATGATTTCTTTTGGTGTAAATCCTGCAGTTAAAGCACGTTCTATTTCTCCTTGAGAAACAGCATCAACATGAATTTTATGTTCTTTCATTATTTTTAATATATTAATATTAGAACATGATTTTTGAGCAAATCGAATTCTATTAAATTGTTGTAATTGGATAATTTGTTTTTGAATGATGTTTTTATCATATATCCATAACGGAGTATTATATTTATTAATTAATTTGATTAGAGTATTTTTATCAAATTGATCTTTTTTATTATTGGTATGATTCATATTTATCTCTATCATTTATTTTTATAAAAATATACCTTACATGTGTATAATTTAAAATTGTACTTATTATATTTAAAATAAATAAAATATACTGTTATATAATTAATTAATATTTTTTAATATTTATTTTTTTTCTTTTATTTTCATTGTAGGAAATAAAATTACATCTCTAATACTAGTTTGATTAGTAAAAATCATAATTAATCGATCAATTCCAATTCCTAATCCTGCACTAGGAGGTAACCCATGTTCTAATGCACAAATATATTCTTCATCATAAAACATTGCTTCATCGTCTCCTAATTTTTGTTGTTTGATTTGTTCTTTAAATCGTTCTTTTTGATCTTCAGAATCATTAAGTTCAGAAAATCCATTAGCAATTTCATATCCACCTATAAAGAATTCAAATCTTTCTGCTACATTATTATTTAGATCATTTCGTTTTGATAAAGGTGATATTTCTATTGGATATTCAGTAATGAATGTAGGTTGTATTAGTTTTTTTTCTACACATTTTTCAAAAATTATACTAGTTAATTTTCCAATCCCCCAATGTTTTTCATATTTAATATTTAATGTGTTAAGAATGTTATTAATTTTTTTTATATTATTTAAGTCAGACAATTTAATATCAGGAACATATTTTAAAATTGCTTCTTGCATAGTTAGTTCTTCATACTCTTTAGATAAATCAAATATATGTTCTTGGTATTGTATTTTTTTATTATTGTTGATTTTCTTATTTATAGTAATTAATAATTTTTTAATTAGTTTCATCATATCTTTATAATCTGCATAAGCAATATATATTTCCATCATAGTAAATTCTGGATTATGTTTTGAAGATATACCTTCGTTTCTAAAATTTTTATTAATTTCAAATATTTTTTGAAATCCTCCAATAATTAAACGTTTGAGATATAATTCAGGAGCTATTCTTAAATACATATTTTTATCTAGTGTATTATGAAAAGTAATGAAAGGACGTGCTGTAGCTCCTCCTGGAATAGATTGAATAATGGGAGTTTCTACTTCTAAAAATTGATTTTTATTCATAAATTGTCTAATAATCATAATTATTGTAGATCTAGTTTGAAAAATTTGTTTGGTACATGGATTTATAATTAAATCAATATAACGTAAACGATAACGTAATTCCTGATTAGTTAAACCATGAAATTTACTTGGTAACGAACGAATTGCTTTTGTAAGTAATTGGATTTGTTTACAATTAATTGATAATTCTCCAGTATTGGTTTTAAATATTGTTCCTTCTACACCTAATATATCACCTAAATCTAGTTCTTTTATTTTAGTTTTATATTTATTAAGATTTATTAAATTATGTTCTTTAATATAAATTTGAATAATTTGATTTTGATCTTTTAAATTTATAAAAGTTGCTTTACCAATAATTCTTTTTTGAAGTATCCTACCTGCTATTTTAAATGTTATATTAATTTTTTTTAGTTCTTCTTTTGTCATAAAATTATATTTTAGATAAATTTCATTAGAATTATAATTTGGTTTAAAATTATTTGGAAATATAAAGCCTTGTTTTTTAATACTATTTAATTTTTTTAATCTAGTACAATATTCATTGTTATTTAAATTATTCTTAAATGACATATTTTTACCTTATATTCCAGCTTGTAAATTATCTAATATTAATGTTGTTAAGTTACCATCTAATATGTTATGTATATCTCGATATTCTATTCCTGTTCTTAAATCTTTAATTCTGGATTGATCTAATATATAAGAACGAATTTGTTTTCCCCATCCTATGTTAGATTTATTTTTTTCTAGTTTTTTTTTTTCTATATTTTTGTTTTTCATATTTAAATTGTACAATTTAGCTTTAATTTGCTTCATAGCTTGAGCTTTATTTTTATGTTGAGATCGATTATTTTGACATTGAGTAATAATACCTGTCGGTAAATGTGTAATTCGAACTGCAGATTCAGTTCTATTAACATGTTGACCTCCAGCTCCAGATGCTTTATAGACATCAATACGAATATCATTTGTATTAATATTGATTTCAATGTTTTGATTGATATCAGCATAGACAAATACAGAGCTAAAAGAAGTATGCCTACGATTACCTGTATTAAAAGGACTTTGACGAACTAATCTATGAATTCCACTTTCCGTTCTTAACCATCCAAATGCATATTTTCCAGATACTTGTATAGTAGCTGATTTAATTCCTTTAATTTCTCCTTCTGATAAGTGTAAAATTTCTGTTTTAAAACCTTGTTTTTCTGTCCATCTTAAATACATACGTAGTAATATATTAGTCCAATCTTGTGCTTCTATTCCTCCTGATCCAGATTGAAAATCAATATAACAATTTAAATAATCATTTTTATTTGAAAATATATAGCAGATTTCCATGTGATTAATTTTTTGTTCTATTTCATTTATATGAAATAGAATTTCAGATTCTATGTGATTATTATAACTTTCATACATAAGTTCTAAAAAAATTGTTATTTCTTGTATAAGATTATCGATTAATTGAAAATCTTTAATAGATTTTTCAAGATTAGATTTTTCTTTATTTAGTATTGCAACTTTGTTTTTATCATTCCAGGTTATCGATGAATTTAATTGTAAAATTGTTTCATTAAGTTTATCTTGTTTAGTTGCATATTCAAGATTTTTCCATAATTTATTTCTACGAATAGTAAATTCATTAATTTTATGTTTAATAAAATTGAGTTCTAACATGATTTTTTTTTCTCTACTATAGTAAATTAATTACATTTACAGTTGTATTACATATACTATATTTATTAATTAAAATAATTTTTTATTATTTTTACTTTTTTTTTAAATATATATAATGGAATTATAAATATTTATTAATATATATATATTAAATGTATGTATTTAAAATATATATTTATATACTATATTTATTAATTAATATATTGTTAACAATAAAAGTGGTATATATAAAATATTTATTTTTAGTAAATAAAAAAGTAAATTTTACTTTCAATTTTTATAGGATTTAATTGTGTGTCTAATATAACATTAACTGATCAATTTGTATGTTCAATAAATAATTTACATACAACTAGTATTATTTTAGATGATTTGTCCTGTATTTTTATAAAAGGTATAGATTTTAAACGATATTTGCAAGGTCAATTAACTATTGATGTTTTTTCTTTAAAAATTAATGAACATGTTATGACTGCACAATGTGATGTTAATGGTAAAGTTCGTAGTATTATTAGATTATTTTTTTATGATGATGGTGTTATGTGTATTGTCAGAAAAAGCTTGGTTCAGCAGACATTAATGACATTTAAAAAATATTCACTATTTTCTAAAGTTCAGATTTTCTTAGATGATCAAATTGTGTTGTTAGGAATGATTGGATTAGATATAAGAATTTTTTTAGAAAAATTTTTTATACTTTTGCCTAATAAAGATAATATAATTATACATATTAAAAACAAGATTAGCATTTTGTGGTTTAATGTACCAACAGAACGATTTTTATTATTAATGCCTTTATCATATGCAATTGATTTTCAAAAAAAAATTAAAAATTTAATACATGTATATGATAGAAAGTATTGGAAATATTTAGATATTGCTTCAGGTTTTCCTATTTTTGATAAAGAAATAAAATCAAAATTTATTCCGCAATCAGTTAATTTAGATTTATTTAACGGAATTAATTATCATAAAGGTTGTTATATTGGTCAAGAAATTATTGCAAAAATTTATTTCAGTCAAATTAATTATAAAAAAATGTATTGGTTAGTTGGAAATATTAATTATATTCCAGTGTTAGGTTCAATATTGAAAGTGAAAAATAATGATCATTTTATATATGTTGGTTTTATTTTATCAGTGGTAAGGATCAGTTCTGATTTAATTTGGATACAGGCAATACTTAAAGATAAAATATCTAAGGAAAGTATTTTATATTTAAATGAAGATGTAAATTATCCATTGTATATTAATGATTCTGTTTTTTATGGTAATTTTATAAAATAATTATATAGTAGTAATGTTATTTTAATTTCAGTGTATCTTATATTTTTTGTTTTTTTTTTGTTTGTATTTGTGTAATTTATGTATTATTTATTTAATATTATTAAATTTTTAATTTAATTGTTATTCACTTTTTGTTATTTTGAATTATTTCTTTTTTTTTTTTTAATTTTTTAATAATTATGACTAAAGGTATGCTTTTTATTGTTTCCGCTCCTAGTGGAACTGGGAAATCAAGTTTAATTACAGAATTATTAAATACCAAACAATTATGTAATATGAAGATTTCAATTTCTCATACTACTAGAACTATTCGTCCAGGTGAGCATCATGGTAAACATTATTATTTTGTTTCTAAGAGACAGTTTCGTAAAATGATACAAGATCAAGATTTTTTAGAGTATGCTAAAGTATTTAATCATTATTATGGTACTTCTAAAAAAGTTATTAATAAATTATTATCAAATGGTGATAACGTATTTTTAGATATTGATTGGCAAGGCGCGGAACAAATTCGAAGAACAGTCTTACAAACTTGTAGTATTTTTATACTACCTCCATCTAAATTAGAATTATATCAACGATTAAAGAAAAGAGGTCAAGATACTCATCTTGTTATTTCTAAAAGAATGGCACAAGCAGTATCAGAAATGAAACATTATTTAGATTATGATTATTTAATTATTAATGATAAATTTAATGTAGCAGTATCTGATTTAGAATTAATTATTCGAGCAAAACAATTAAGTACACATTTACAGAAAAATGTGTATTATAACTTAATTCATCAGTTAATTAATATAAAAAAATAATTTAATAATATTCTATTATTATAAAAAAAATTATCGTTTTCATATAAATAGTTTTTTTGATTAGTACTAATTAATGTATAATTATTTTATATATTTTGTTACAATTTTTGTGAGTTATTAATATTACTCAAATATATGTTTTTATATTTATTATGATTAGAAATACTAATATAATCCTATTAATTATATAGGATTATATTCTTTTATGCTTAATATTATTTGTGTTGATATTAAATTGATAATATTGAATTGAATAATTTTATTATTTATTTTTTTTTGAAATTTTTTTTTCTTTCATTTTCAGTTAAATATTGTTTTCTTAATCGAATATTATTAGGAGTTATTTCTATTAATTCATCATCATTAATAAATCCTAAAGCATCTTCTAAATTCATATTAATAGCTGTTGTTAATGAAATAGATTCATCAGTTCCTGAAGCTCTCATATTAGTTAATTTTTTTCCAGTTAAACAGTTAACTGTTAAATCATTAGATCGATTATGTACACCAATAATTTGACCTTCGTATACATTAGATCCATGTCCTAAAAATAATTTTCCTCTATCTTGTAAATTATACAAAGCGAAAGCTACGGCCATACCTGTACTATTTGATATAAGTACTCCATTTCTACGTTGTCCTATATTAGAATTTTGTATATTTCCATAATGACTAAATGAAGAATTAAATAATCCGGTTCCAGAAGTCATACTAATATATTCAGAACGAAAACCTATTAAAGCACGACTGGAAAGTATATATTCTAAACGTATTCGATTATTATTCATAGGTGTTATATTTATCATTTCTCCTTTTCTATTTCCTAGAAAGTTCATAATTATGCCTTGATATTTTATTTCGGTATCTAAAATAACATGTTCAAATGGCTCTTGTTTAATAGAATTTGCTTCTCGAAAAATGACTTTTGGACGTGATACTTCTAATTCAAATCCTTCTCTTCTCATGTTCTCAATTAAAATTGATAAATGTAATTCTCCTCTTCCAGAAACACAAAATGTATTAGAATTATTAGTTTCTTCCATATGTAAAGCAACATTATGAATTAGTTCTTTTTTTAATCTTTCTCCAATCTGACGAGAAGTAACATATTTTCCTTCTTTTCCTGCAAAAGGAGAACTGTTAACAGAGAAAAACATTTTAATCGTAGGTTCATCTATATTTAATTTGGGTAGTGGTTGAATGTATTCAGGATCACAAATTGTATCTGATATATTAATATTATTTAGTCCAGTAATAGCTACAATAGATCCTGAAATAGCTATATTAGTAGGAATACGTTTTAAACCAATATAGGTTAAAATTTGATTAATTTTCCCTATTTGTTTTTTTCCATTATTATTAGTAATAATTATGTTTTGATTTGATTTTGCTGTACCTTGTTTAATTCTTCCGATTCCGATAACTCCTAAGTAGTTATTATAGTCTAATTGAGAAATTTGCATTTGTAGTTTTTTATTATAATTTTTTTTTGGGGCTGGTACATACTTAATAATTGATTCATATAAAGCTGTCATATCAGTCTTCATATTTTTCAGATTAGTTCCAGAAATTCCAGTTAATGCTGAAGTATAAATAATAGGAAAATTAATTTGATCATCATTAGCGTTTAAATTAATAAATAAATCAAAAATCTGATCTATAACCCATTCAGGGCGAGCATTTATTCTATCAATTTTATTAATTACGACTATAGGATTCATTCCATAATTAAATGCTTTTTCTGTAACAAATCTAGTTTGTGGCATAGGTCCTTCTAAAGCATCTACAATTAGTAATACAGAATCTACCATAGATAAGATACGCTCAACTTCTCCACCAAAATCAGCATGTCCAGGGGTATCAACAATATTAATATGATATCCGTTCCATTTTATGGCAGTATTTTTTGATAGTATAGTAATACCTCTTTCTTTTTCTAAATCGTTAGAATCCATGATTCTTTCTGTTTGTACTTCATGTATATCAAAAGTTCCTGATTGTTGTAATAATTTATCAATTAAAGTAGTTTTTCCATGATCAACGTGCGCAATAATTGCTATATTTCTTATGTTTTGATTCATAACTTATCCTAATATGTTAATTGTAAAAATTAACAAGTATAGATTTTAATTGGTGGTAAAACGAGATTAAAATATGAAGTTTGATATTTTAGTATGATTAATATTTAGTTTATGTATCTATTAATAGAGTTTTTTAGCAATTGTTTATAAAATATTTAATTTTCATTAAATAATAATTCAATATATGCATATGTTTTTTATATTAAATTATACTATTTTTTTTAAAACCATACTAGTATTTTAAAAATGAACATGAAAATTAATGTTTATAAAATATAAATATGTTAGTGTCAATAAAAGATATTGTATAATTTTTTTAAATGATATTAAACAATTTTGTTTAAAATGTGATAAATAATTATATTTTAGTTTTAAATTAAAATATTAAATGTATAAATTATATATTTACTATTTTTTTTTAACTAATGCATAATTAATAATTTTATTATAAAAGGGGTATAATATGTTTTTAAATTATTATAAAGATACTTTTTTTTTAACTAGTATCGTTAATGTAGGGCAATTGTTAACTGTAGGAAAAGAAATTGCTTTTATTGGATATTCAAATGTAGGTAAATCTAGTGTGATTAATATGTTAACAGAAAAAAGAGGTTTATCTAAAATTAGTAAAACTCCTGGTAGAACTCAGATGATAAATATTTTTGAAATATCAACTGGTTATCGTTTAATTGATTTACCTGGTTATGGATATGCAAAAGTATCAAAAGAAAATAAAATGAATTTAAATCTTTTATTAAATCAATATTTATTACATAGTATTTGTTTAATTGGTGTATTTGTTTGTATGGATATTAGACATGTAATAAAAGAGTTAGATAAAAAATTTTTACATATCTTAATTCAAAAAAAAATTTCAATATGTATTATATTAACTAAATCAGATAAACTAAATCAAGATAAAAAAAAAAAAAGATACAGGTAATTAAAGAATATTTATCTAAATTTTATATCAAGATAGATTATATAGTATTTTCTTCTCATAAAAGTATTGGCATAGATAAATTAAAACAAAAAATTAATTTTTGGTTTACATAAGGATAATATGTTATGTATTTTAAAATAATTGTATTAATTTAAAATTATTTACATTTATATAGAATATGTTTTAATATATTTCATTCCAATTTATTCCAATTTTAGCATTCACTTTAATTGGTACGTTTAATAAAATACTATTTTCCATCAAATATTTGATTTTTTCTTTAATTATATTAATATATTGATGATGTACTTCAAATATTAGTTCATCATGTACTTGCATAATCATTTTTACATCAATAGGATAAAATTTGTTTAACCAATTTTCTATATTAATCATAGCTAATTTAATAATATCTGATGCTGTTCCTTGAATTGATCCATTAATTGCTGTTCTTTCAGAAGATTCTTGTATATATTTTGTAGTTGAATTAATATTTGGAATATATATTTTTCTACCTGTAATAGTAGATACATAACCTAATTTTTTTACATGTTTTTTAGTTTCATTTATATAGTTAACAATTCCTTTATGTTGATTAAAATATGTATGAATATATTTTTTTGCATCTTTATAATTAATTTTTAATTGTTCAGCTAATCCAAAAGCACTAATTCCATAAATTACAGCAAAATTAATACTTTTTGCATGATTTCTTTGTTCTATTGTTACTTCATTATAAGGTATATTAAAGATCTCAGTGGCAGTTAAAATATGTACATCTTGATTATTTGTAAAATATTGAGTTAGTTTTGGATCTTGAGAAAAATGAGCAAGTATTCTTAATTCAATCTGAGAGTAATCCAATGATAAAATAAAAAAATTTTTTTCTGGAATAAATGCTCGTCTTATTTTTTTTCCTATTTTTTGTTTAATAGGAATATTTTGTAAATTAGGGTTGCGCGATGATAATCTTCCCGTAATAGTACTAGTTTGATAATATGAACTATGAATTCTACCAGTATAACTATTTATCATTTTTGGCAATTTATTTAAGTATGTTGATTGTAATTTATATAAACTGCGATATTCTAGAATTATTTTAGGTAAAGGATGTAATAATGATAATTTATTTAAAGTTAATTTATTAGTTGATTTGTTTCCTGTTTTTGTTTTCATACTAATATTTAGTTGGTTTTTAAAATATAATATATTTTTTATTTGTTTATTTGAACATAAATTAAATGGTTCTCCAGCTAATTGATGCGCTTGTGATATTAATTTTAATAATTTATGTTTAATTAAATTAGATTGAATATGTAATTTTTCTTTATCAATTAAAACTCCATAATATTCTATTTTTGCAAGTATTTTTATAAGTGGAATATCAATAGTATGAAATATATGGGAAGTCGTTGAATCTTTTTTGATTTTATTCCACATAATATTATGTAATTGAAGTATAATGTATGCTTGTAATCCTAAATTTAATTGATCAGCTGATAATTGTTTGTTTTTTTCAGTGTTCTTGTTAATATATTCTAAAAATATATTTTCTAATTTTGCTTTAGTACATAAATTATAAAAATTTTCTGATTGATTAATAATATATGATTCTAATATCACATCAAATTTAGCACCATTTAAATTAATGTTATATTTTTTTAATGCATAATAATAGTTTTTAAAATTATATCCAATTTTTATTTTTTTTGGATCTTCAAGTATATATTTTAAGTAAGAAAAAACATTTTTGTGATTAAGTTTAGAAGTGTCTTTCTTGTCATAATTACAAAAATTAATATACATAGATTCTTGAGAATTAATTGCTATACCAATACCAATAATATTTCTATTAAAATTAATATCTTCTAAGTGTAAATAAAAAGAAAATATGGATAAAGTATCTAATTTTTTTATCCATTTTATTAGTATTTCAATAGATGTAATGTTACAGTTAGTAATTTGTTTATTGTTGATATGATTGTTAGTATTATTGTATTCTATTTGATTTTTAATATTAAAATTAATTAAATTATTAATATTTTTTTTCCATTTCTCCAATCCATGATGTTCAAATATTTTTAGTAATTTACTAATATATGGTGGTTTTATTTGTAATTGTATTGTATTAAAATTTATTGGTACATCTGTTTTGATTTTTGATAACATATATGACAAAAAAGCTATATTTCTATGAGTAATAATTTTAATTGCAATATTTTTTGCATTACGTATTGGTAGAGATGAAATTAAATTTGAATTTTTATAAATATTATCGATGGATCCAAAATTTTGTATTAACTTTATAGCTGTTTTTTTTCCAATCCCTGGTATTCCTGGAATGTTATCTGTTGTATCTCCCATTAAACCTAACAAATCTGGAATGAATTGAGATTGTACACCATATTTTAGTTCTATTTCTTTTGGACCTAAAATTTTATTATCATTATTAATTATTTTTATATTATTGGATACTAATTGTCCTAAATCTTTATCATTAGTACTAATTAAAACTAAATTGTTTTTTTGAGCATAGTAGTTAGATAAAGTTCCTATAACATCATCTGCTTCAAAATTTGGTATAATTATAGTGGATACACCTAGATATTTTATTATTTTATAAATTGAATTAATTTGTATTTTTAATTCGTCCGGTATGTTTTTTCGATTTTTTTTATATTCTGGGAATAACTGATGCCTAAAATTTTTACTAGGTGAATCAAATATAATAATCATATATTTTGGTTTATGATCATGTAAGATTTTTTTAATCATATTTATTATTCCATAAATCGCTCCAATAGGTTCTCCTAATGTATTAGTAAATAATGGTAAAGCATAATATGCACGATATAAATAATAAGTACCATCTATAAGTAATATAGATTTTTTTGTTATCATAAATTATTCTTGATTAAGTAATAAATAAAGTATATATGTTTTTCAATTAATATATTACGATTGTTATATAAATGAAATATTTATATATAAAATAATTATTTTAAATTATAAAATTTAATTTTGTTTTATTTTTAGTAATCATATATGTTATTTTTTATGAATTAAATATTTTATAATATTAATATATTGTGAAAAAAATATTGTTTTAGATGTAGTATAGAGAGATGTATTATTGAGAATATATTCTCCATTAATGATTGTTGTAGGTACATATTGTAAATAAATTTTATCAATATATTTTTGATTTTGAATGATTAAATTATAAACAGTATAACTATTCCATAGTAGATTATATTCTTTTTTGTTAATTTTTGTACATTGAATAAATATTGTTTCTATATTATTTTTATTTAAAACAGAATTTTTTTGATGAATTAATTCAAAAATTGGAATTATAATTTTTTTTTCAACATGTATAGCCTGTGCCATACACCAAATATGTGTTAAAATTTTTCCAATTTTGTTATTAATTATGTTAACATGACATATTTTTATTTCTTTCTTTAAATTATTGATATTATTTAATTTTTCATATAAATGATATTTTTTTTCTAATGTATAACAATGAGGACAAAAAAAAGAAAAATATTCTACTATTTTATGAATATTATTAATATGTTGAGGCAAACGTATATAATGTTTCCCTTCTACAAAGGATTGTGCAAATATATTAAATGAAAATATTATATTGACAATAGTAATAATTAATAATTTTTTCAATTTTTTTATTAATGGCATAGTTAGTAATTTACTATAATAATTAGATTATGATTATATTCACAATTTATTTTTTATATTTTTAATTCAATATATGTATATATTACCATTTTTATGATTTATTATATATATATTTTCATTAATTTTATTTTTTATATTTTATATAATATATATTATAATTAATTTTATTTATTATTTATCATTTATTATTTATATAGAACAAATAATTTTTATTATGATAAATAGTATTTTAAAATACACCAACAAATAATTAACTACATAAAGTTACTAATATTTTGTATTTTTTATTTATGAAAAATTTTAATAAAAATAATCAATCCATTGTTATTAATTCAAATAGTAAACATTCCCATACTCCGATGATTAAACAATATTTATTATTGAAAGAACAATATCCTAATATGTTGTTATTTTATCAGATGGGAGATTTTTATGAGCTTTTTTTTAATGATGCTAAACAAATTTCAAATTTATTAAATATTACATTAACTAAAAGGGGGTATATTAATAATAATGTACCTATGGCAGGTATTCCTTGTAATAATATTAATGTTTATGTATCAAAATTAGTAAAATTAGGTAAATCAGTTGTTATCTGTGATCAAATAGGAAATAAATTATTAAGAAAAGGGTTGTTAGAACGTAAAGTAGTAAAAGTAATAACACCAGGAACTATTACAGATGAAGATTTTTTATCAGAACATACAGATAATTTAGTAGCTTCTTTATATGAACAAGATAATATTTTTGGGTATGCTACATTAGATTTAGCTTCAGGTAGATTCTATGTTTCAGAATATTATAATCCAGAATTACTATTATCTCGAATTCAATGTACTAATCCTCAAGAATTGTTATATCCTGATAATTTTTCATATATGTATTTAATTAGTGATAGAAAAGGATTAAATAAACGTTCTAGTATAGATTTTTCAGCTTGTTCTTCTAAAAAAATATTAAAATTACATTTTGGTTCTGAAAAATATAAATTATTTGAAATTAATCAAGATGGAGCAGCGCTTTCTGCATCTGGTTGTTTGTTAAAATATGTAAAGTCTATGCATTATAATTATTTACATCACATACGTTGTATAAAAAAGTTAAATAATGAAGACTATATTTATATGAATGTAGCAACTATAAAACAACTTGATTTAGTAGAAAATATATCTGGTAATGTTTCTAACACGTTATATTTTGTTCTTAACCATACAGTAACGAGAATGGGTAGTAGAATGTTAAAAAGATGGTTATGTATGCCAATACGTAATCAATTAATTCTCCAAAATAGACAAAAAAGTATTTTAGAATTACAATCACATTATTTAGAATTACAAAAATTACTTATTCGCATTTCTGATTTAGAAAGAATTACTTCACGTTTATCATTAAGAACTGCTTTACCTAGAGATTGGTTATTGTTAAGAATTTCATTACGAATATTACCCAAAATTAACGATTTATTATTAAAATTAAAATCAAATAATTTAAAAAGTTTATCTTTATTAATTAATACTTATCCTGATTTAATAGATTTATTAGAAAAAGCTATAGCAGAGTTTCCTTCAAATTCTATTCGTGAAGGAAACGTAATTGCTGATCAGTATAATTTACAATTAGATCAATTAAGGACAATTAAAAGTTCAGCTCATGATGTTTTAATTAATATAGAAGTAGAAGAAAAAATTAAATATGGTATCAATACCTTAAAAATTAATTTTAATAGCTTAATTGGTTATTATATTCAAATTAGTAATAAATATTTACATTTAATTCCGAAAGAATACATAAAAAAGCAAACATTAAAACATTTTACTAGATATACTTTTCCATCATTACAACAATTTCAAGAAACTTTTTTAACAGCAGAATTTAGATCTGTTGAATTAGAAACTATATTATATGAAGAATTATTTGATTTAATTTTTCCTTATTTAGAAAAATTGCAAATGACTTCTAAAGCTTTATCTGAATTAGATGTATTAACAAATTTATCTGAACGATCTATAACATTAAATTATGTATGTCCAATTTTAACTGATAAAAAAGAAATAAGATTAAAGAAAAGTAGACACCCAGTCATAGAATTATTGCCTGACGTATCATTTGTAGCTAATGATATTAATTTAACACAGTTAAAAACAATAATGGTGATTACTGGTCCTAATATGGGAGGAAAAAGTACATATATGAGACAAATTGCTCTTATTGTAATTATGTCTAGTATTGGAAGTTTTGTTCCTGCTAAATATGCTCGAATAGGTATTATTGATAAAATATTTACTCGTATAGGATCTGCAGATAATGTATTTAAAAAACAGTCTACTTTTATGCTTGAAATGGTTGAGTTAACTAGTATTCTAAATTTTTCTACAGAAAATAGTTTGGTTTTAATAGATGAAATTGGAAGAGGTACTGCTACTAATGATGGTTTATCTTTAGCCTGGTCATGTTTAGAACATTTAGCTAAGAATATTAATTCTATGACTTTATTTGCTACTCATTATTTTGAATTAACTTATTTATCTAATATATTAAGTATGATAAAAAATTTATTTTTCAGTGTGTTAGAACAAGATGGAAAAATTATTTTTCTACATACTATTAAGCCAGGAGTTTCTAAAAAAAGTTATTCTTTGTCAGTTGCTGAATTAGCTGGATTACCTAATTCAATTATTTCTAGTGCTAAAAAAAAATTAAAAGAATTAGATATTAGATTATTAAAGAATAACAAATCTATTGATATAATTAATTTTATTTCATCAGTAGAACCTGATAAAATCTCTCCTAGAGAAGCATTAAATTATATTTATTTATTAAAAAACATGTTGTAACTTTAAATATAAAATTAATTAATCATAAAAATACATAATATAAAGTATACTAATAATATAATTAATTTCTTTATATAATTAAATTATTAGTATATATTTTATTTGAATATATATGTAAAATATATATTTTTAATAACGCATTATTATTACAATATAACTCTAATAGTAATGTGACTATCATATTTATGGATTGTTTTCATTAATCACGTATATAATAGATTTTATATTATTGATATAATTGCATTTTCATTTTTATTTTTTTTAAATATATATTTATAAATGGATATTTAATACAATGAAAAATAGTGAAATATCAAACTTTTTATTTCCAATGACTTCTGAATTATTATCATCTCTCAAAGTTGATGCTAGTCTTTTATCAAATTCTCAATTAATATGGTTATCCGGTTATTATTGGGGTAAAGCTCATAATAATGTAAAAGATAATAACTCTGTAGAAACTAATATTGATAAAGAAATGACTGAAATTGTGACAGTTGTTTCTGCTTCTCAAACTGGAAATGCTCAAGATTTATCAACAATTTTTTTTAATGAATTACAATTAAATAATATTCAATCACGATTAGTACAAGCTTGTGATTATTCATTTAAAAAAATTTCTAAAGAACAATTTTTAATAATTATTACTTCTACTCAAGGAGAAGGGGAACCTCCAGAAGAATCAATAGCTTTTTATAATTTCTTAAAATCATCAAAAGCTCCTGATTTAAAAAATCTATATTTTTCTGTATTTGGATTAGGTGATTCTTCTTATGATTTATTTTGTCAAGCAGGAAAAGATTTTGATAATCAGTTAAATAAATTAGGAGCTCAACGATTGATTGATAGGGTAGATGCGGATATTGAATATAGTGAAATAGCAAAAAAATGGCGTACTGAATTAATAAATATATTAAAAGTTAAATTAAACAACAGAAAGATAAACAAGAATGATTTTTCTATAACTAATATTCAACATCCATTATCAATTAAAACTAATCAATTAATTACAAAAGAAAATCCATATTCAGGAGAATTATTAGTTAATCAAAAAATTACTGGTCGTGATTCTGTTAAAGATATTAGACATATTGAAATTGGAGTATGTAATTCTAAGATTCAATATCAACCTGGTGATTCATTAGGAGTATGGTATGAGAATGATTCACAATTGGTAATTGATATTTTAAAAATATTTAATATTAATCGAAATGAATCAGTAATAGTTAATAAACATTGTATGAGTATATTTATTGCTTTATCAAAATATTTTGAATTAACAGTTAATACTAATCATATTGTTATTCAATATGCTCAAATTACAAATAATAATAATTTAAAAAAAATAATATTGGATAAAAAGAAATTAAGTTTTTATTCCAAAAATACTTCTATAGTAAATATGTTTTATGAATATCCATGTACATTAACTGCAGAACAAATGATTGGTTTTTTAAGACCTTTATTACCTAGATTTTATTCAATTTCTTCTTCTCAAAAATTATATAATGATGAAGTACATATTACAGTTGGAGTTGTTCAATATTTTTCAGCTAATCGTTTATGTCAAGGAGGAGCATCAAGTTATTTATCTTATCGGATATCGGAAGATAGTAAAATTCGATTATTTATTCAATCTAATAAAAATTTTCGATTACCTAAAGATGATAAAATTTCTATTATTATGATTGGTCCTGGTACAGGTATAGCACCATTTCGAGCTTTTATGCAAGAAAGAGATTATTTAAAAGCTCGTGGAAGAAATTGGCTTTTTTATGGAAATAATACTTTTACTGAAGATTTTTTATATCAAAGAGAATGGCAAAATTATTTTAATAAAGGATTATTAACTAAAATTGATTTAGCATGGTCTAGAGATACTCAAGAAAAAATTTATGTTCAATATAAATTATGGGAACAAGGAGAAGAAGTGTGGGATTGGATAGTTAATGGAGCGTATATTTATATTTGTGGAGATAAATTGAATATGGCCAAAGATGTGGAGTCAGTATTATTAAAAATTTTTATAAAGTATGGTTCTATGAATGAACAAGATTCATATGAATATTTAAACAATTTACGAATCAATAATCGATATCAAAGGGATGTTTATTAATGAGTAAAAATATAAAAATTAAATTACATAATGAAGTAAACAAATTATCTGATTTTGAACGTATTAAAGAAGAAAGTAATTATTTAAGAGGTACAATTGTTGATGATTTAAATGATACTTTAACTAATGGTTTTAAAGGAGATAATTATTCTCTTATTAGATTTCATGGTATGTATCAACAAGATGATCGTGATATTCGAATTGAACGGATGCAACAAAAGTTAGAACCAAAATATGCAATGATGCTACGTTGTCGTTTACCCGGAGGTGTAATTACACCTAAACAGTGGTTAAAGATCGATGATTTTGCTAGCAAACATACATTATATGGATCTATTCGTTTAACAAATCGTCAAACTTTTCAATTACATGGAATTTTAAAAAATAACTTGAGAAAAATTCATCAAATTTTACATGATGTAGGATTGGATTCTATAGGAACAGCTAATGATGTAAATAGAAATGTATTATGTACTTCTAATCCTGTTGAGTCTTTTTTACATTATGAAGTATATTCATGGGCAAAAAAAATATCTGAACATTTATTACCTAGAACAAAAGCTTATGCAGAAATTTGGTTAAATCAAAAAAAAATAATAACAACAGAGAATGAACCTATTCTGAGTAAAACATATTTACCTAGAAAATTTAAAACTGGAATACTTATTCCACCTCATAATGATATTGATTTACATGCTAATGATATGAATTTAATTGCAATAGCAAAAGAAGAAAAATTAATTGGTTTTAATGTGTTGGTTGGAGGTGGTTTATCTTTTGAACATGGGAATCATTCTACTTGGCCATCGTTATCTACAGAATTTGGTTTTATACCTTTAAACAATATATTAAATGTTGTAGAAGCAATAATTACTACTCAAAGAGATTGGGGTAATCGAGTTAATAGAAAAAACGCTAAAACTAGATATACATTACAAAAATATGGAATACAAAAATTTAAAAATGAAGTAGAAAATAGATCTAATGTGAAATTTTCATCAATTCGTCCTTATAAATTCTTGATGAGAGGAGATCAATTTGGGTGGAAAAAAGGAATTAATGGTAAATGGAATTTAACATTATTTATACCAGGAGGTAGATTACGGGATGATGTAAATCAACTTTTAAAATCAGGTTTAATAGAAATTGCAAAAATTCATACTGGCGAATTTCGTTTAACTGCTAATCAAAATATAATTGTTGCTAATATTGATAATGCTAATAAAACAATTATTGAAAATTTAGCTTCTCGTTATGGATTTATGGTTTTAAGATCACCATTAGAAGAAAATTCTATGGCTTGTGTTTCTTTTCCTACTTGCCCATTAGCTATGGCTGAATCTGAAAGAATTTTATTATCTTTTATTAAAAAACTTGAAAATATTATGATTAAGTATTCAGTAAATAATGAAAAAATTATATTTAGAATTTCTGGTTGTCCTAATGGATGTGGTAGATCATTATTAGCAGAAATTGGATTAGTTGGTAAATCTCTGAATCGCTATAATTTGTATTTAGGTGGAAATACTATTGGAACAAAATTAGCAAGTTTATATGCTGAAAATTTAAATGAATCTGAATTATTTGATAAATTAGATAATTTAATTCAATTATGGTCTAATAAACGTCAATTAAATGAAAATTTCGGTGATTTTTGTATTCGTTATAATATAGTAAAAGAAATCAAGAATTCTATATTAGATTTCTGGAATTAAAAAAGGAATAAATTATGTCAAAAATTAATTTAACAAATTTAAATAATTTAGATTTTTCTACAAAAAAATCTATATTACATGAATATAATATGTTATTTAAAGAATATGATATTAGTAAACGTATAAATTGGATTTTTAATAATTTACCTAATAATATTGTAATCACATCTAGTTTTGGTTTGCAATCTATAGCATTTTTACATCTTATAGTAACACATCAACCAAATATTCCTGTAATTTTAATTGATACTGGTTATTTATTTTCAGAGACATATTGTTATATTGATTTAATTACTGATTCTTTAAAATTAAATTTAAACATATTTCGTTCTTATCTTTCACCAGCATGGCAAGAATCACGTTATGGAAAATTGTGGAAGAAAGGTGTTGTAGGACTAAAACAATATAATGAAATGAATAAAATTGAACCAATGAAACGCGCATTAAAAGAACTATCAGTTATGACTTGGATTTCAGGACTAAGACATGATCAATCTAATTTTCGTTCAAATTTAGAATATTTTTCTATTCAACATAATGTATTAAAAGTTTTACCTATGATAGATTGGAATACAAAATTAGTAAATAAATATATAAAAAATAATAATTTATTGAATCATCCACTATGGAATAAAGGCTATTTATCTATAGGAGATATTCACACTACACATAAATATCAAGTTGGTATGTTACCAGAGGATACTCGTTTTTTTGGTTTAAAAAGAGAATGTGGTTTACACGATAAATTATAATAGTATTAAATTATTCATCAATAATAATTTATTTTTTTTTAACTATTCAATATTATTTAATTCATAATGTATATAAATATATTGTAGTATAAAATATATGATGTAATTATCAATTAATTGTTGTTATATTTATATGTCTTATATTTATGAATGTATATCATTTTTTATTAATTTTGTTTTTATTGTGATAGTAATTTTATATAATATAATATTTAAATTAAATATTTATTTTAATTAATACAATATAATTAATATATTAGTTATTATTGATAAGGAATATGTGAATTATCTTCCAGTTTTTGTAAATTTAAGATCTAAATTTGTTTTAGTAGTAGGTGGAGGGATAGTATCTGAACGTAAAATTCAATTATTATTGAAAGCAGGAGCAAAAGTTAATGTGTTATCTGATAATTTATCTCCAAATTTAATTTTATTAAAAGAACAAAATAAGATTATTTGGATTAATGATAAATTCCATGAAAAATACTTAAAAAAAATATATTTAGTAATTGCTGCTACTAATAATGAAATATTAAATCAAAAAATATTTGAAATAGCTAATAAAAAATTTATATTAGTTAATGTAGTTGATGATTTAGAAAAATGTTCATTTATTTTCCCTTCTATTGTAGATCGTTCACCAATTATTGTCGCAGTTTCTTCTAGTGGAACTGCTCCAGTATTATCACGTTTAATTAGAGAAAAAATAGAAGCTATATTACCTTTTAAATTAGGTAATGTTGCTAATTTAGCAGGAAAATTGCGTAATACAGTTAAAAATTTTTTTTTAAATTGTTCTGATCGTCGTTATTTTTGGGAAAAAATTTTTAATGGATCATTTGTTAATTATGTACTTCACAATAATTTAAAGTTAGCTATACAGAATTTTTATTCAGAAATGAAAAATGATTCTACTTTACATGGAGAATTAATTTTAGTAGGAGCAGGACCTGGAGATTTGGGGCTGTTAACTTTAAGAGGTTTTCAAGTTTTACAGCAAGCTGATGTGGTTTTATATGATTATTTAATTCAAAGAGATATGTTAAATTTAGTTCGTCGCGATGCTCAATGTATTTGTGTAGGAAAAAGAGTAAATGATAAAAAATCTTGGAATCAAAAAGATATTAATAATTTAATTGTAGAATTAGTCATGAAAGGTAAAAAAGTTGTTCGATTAAAAGGAGGAGATTCATTTATTTTTGGAAGAGGAGGAGAAGAGTTAGAAGCAATAAAAAAAATAGGTGGTAATTTTCAAGTAGTCCCAGGGGTAACAGCTGCTATTGGAGCAGCATCTTATGCTGGAATTCCCTTAACACATAGACAATATTCTCAAAATTTGTTTTTTGTTAATGCTTATTCACATGATTTTTCTAATGTTATTGCTTGTTTATCTTTATCTAAATTATCATATACAATAGTAATTTATATGGGAAGAACAAAATGTGAATTAATTGTTACAACTTTAAATAATCATAGTTTTTCGATAAAAACACCTATTGCTGTTATTTCTCAAGGTACTACTATGAAACAACAGGTTTTAATTGGTACTTTAAGTAATTTAGTAGAATTGATTAATCAATCAACTAGTCCAACTATATTAATTATAGGAAAAGTAGTATATTTTCATGATAAATTAAAATGGTTTAATGACATTAACAAATAATAATTACATTAAATATAAATTATTATTTAATATTTATGAAAGATAAAAGATTATGCAAAAACATCGTTTTACTTATTTACGTCAATTAGAATATGAAAGTATTTATATTTTTAGAGAAGTAGTTGCAGAATTTAATTACCCAGTAATGTTATATTCAATAGGAAAAGATTCTTCTGTCATGTTACATTTAGCTAAAAAAGCATTTTTTCCAGGAAGTTTACCGTTTCCATTGTTACATATTGATACTGGTTGGAAATTTCAGGAAATGTATACTTTTCGGGATAATATAATAAAAAAAAACAATGTAGAGTTAATTGTTTATATAAATCCGGAAGGAATTTCTTCTAATGTTACTCCTTTTACTTATACTAGTACACAATATACAGATATTATGAAAACTGAAGGATTAAAACAAGCTATAAATAAATATAAATTTGATGCTGCTTTCGGAGGTGCTCGTAGAGATGAAGAAAAATCTCGTTCAAAGGAACGAATTTACTCTTTTCGAGATGTTTTTCATCGATGGGATCCTAAAAGACAACGTCCTGAATTATGGAATAACTATAATGGTCAAATTAATTTAGGAGAAAGTATTCGTGTTTTTCCGCTCTCTAATTGGACTGAATTAGATATATGGGAGTATATTTTTTTAGAAAACATAGAAGTAGTACCTTTATATTTTGCAGCTAATCGTCCTGTTTTACAACGGGAAGAGAAATTGTTGGTTATTGAAGATAATACTAAAATTTGTATGCAAGCAGATGAATTAATTACTCCAAGAATGGTTCGTTTCCGTACTTTGGGATGTTGGCCTTTAACTAGTGCAATAGAATCTAATGCACAAACTTTACCTGAAATTATTAATGAAATGTTAAGTACTACAATGAGTGAACGTAGTGGAAGGATAATTGATCATGATCAACAAAATTCTATGGAATTAAAAAAACGGCAAGGATATTTTTAAGGATAATTTATACATGAACATTGTTGTTTCAAAAGATAAAAATAATATATTCGATAAATATTTTAATACTAAACAGAATAAAAGTTTATTAAAGTTTTTAACTTGTGGTAGTGTAGATGATGGTAAGAGTACTTTAATAGGTTGTTTATTACATGAAACTAAACATGTTTATGATGATCAATTGTTATCTTTATATCAAGATAGTAGACGTCATGGAACTCAAGGAAATGATGTAGATTTTGCATTATTAGTAGATGGATTACAAGCTGAACGAGAACAAGGAATTACTATTGATGTAGCTTATCGTTATTTTTCTACTAATAAAAGAAAATTTATTATTGCAGATACACCAGGACACATACAATATACTAGAAATATGGTTACAGGAGCTTCTAATTCTTCATTAGCAGTATTACTAATAGATGCTAGAAAAGGTATTTTAGAACAAACTAGAAGACATACTTTTATATCTAATTTACTTGGAATTAAGCATTTAATCATAATTATTAATAAAATGGATTTAGTAGATTATAATGAAATAGTTTTTAAAGAAATTTGTAAAAATTTTTGTGATTTTTTAAATAATACAAAATTTAAATTAGAAGTATGTTATATTCCAGTGTCTGCTTTATTAGGTGAAAATATTGTTGTAAAAAGTATAAATATGCCTTGGTATATTGGAGATACGTTGCTACAAATATTAGAAAATATTATTATTCCTGATGTTTCTGAGAGTAGTTCTTTAATTTTTCCAGTACAATATGTAAATAGACCAAATTTAGATTTCCGTGGTTATTCAGGTACTATTGCTTCAGGAACAATTCATGTTGGAAAAAAAGTTCAAATTTTACCTTCAGGACTGCATACTTCAATTAAAAAAATTATTACTTTTGATGGTAATTTAAGTATTGCTAAATCTAGTCAACCAATTTCTTTAGTATTAAACGATAACATAGATATTTCTCGTGGAGACGTTATTGTTGATGTTCATTCTATGTTAAAACCTGTAAGAGAAGTTTGTATAGATATTGTTTGGATGTCAGAGACACCATTATGTTTAAAAAAAAATTATTTAATAAAAGTAGCTGGAAAGAAATCGCGCGTATATATAAAAAATATTTTGTATAAGAGAGATATTAATACTTTTAAAAAACAATATGTGGAATCATTATATTTAAATGATATAGCTTGTGTTAATGTTATTTTTGATGAGTTATTGATTGTGGATACTTACAAAAGTAACGCAATCATGGGTGGTTTAATTTTTATTGATCCAATTAGCAACCATACTATTGCAGCAGGTATGATAAAAAATCTTATTGTATCTAAATATAATGATAATTATAAAAATATTGATTTTTTTAAATTAGAATTAAATTCTTTAATTTGTCGTTATTTTCCGGAATGGGAAACAAAAAGTTTGACAAATATGGAGGATAAAGATTAATGTGAAAGAATTTAATAATTTAAATATTAGTATACATAATCATATTATTAATCGTTATCAACGAGAAAATCTTCATGGTCATAAATCGCTAGTATTATGGTTTACTGGTTTATCAGGTTCTGGAAAATCTACAATTGCTAGTAAATTAGAAGAATTGTTATTTAAAAGAAAAGTAAGTACTTACTTATTAGATGGTGATAATTTAAGACATGGTATATGTCGAGATTTAGGATTTACCGAATTAGATCGTAAAGAAAATATCAGAAGAGTAGGAGAAATCGTGAAGTTGATGATTGATGCAGGATTATTAGTTATTACGGCATTAATATCTCCTTTTTCTAAAGATCGTAATATAATAAAAAATATTGTAGGTTGCAGTAATTTTTTAGAAATATTTGTTGATACTCCATTAGAAATTTGTGAAAGTAGAGATCCTAAGGGTTTATATAAAAAAGCTAGGTTAGGAGTAATATCTAATTTTACAGGTATTGATTCTCCTTATGAAAAACCAGATAATCCTGATATATATTTAAATGGAACTGTTTCCATAAAGATTATTATGGAAACAATTATAGATGAATTAAAAATTAGAAAGATTGTTGTTTAATTATTAACATTATTTGAATTATTATAAAAAATTTTGTTTTAACAAACTATTTATATTAAAAAATATAATATTTTATCTATATATAATTACAAATATAAAAATTTTATTAAATTTTTTATTTTGATAATAATTATTGATTTAGTTGCAGAAGTCCATATATCTATATATATGGACTTTAACATGATAAATAACATAATAATTAATATTTATTAAACACTATTTATATTTAATAAATAATATAAATATTAAAAAAAAAATTTAATATTTATATTTTCTAATTAATAATTATTTATAAATTTTATATATTAATATCATATAAATATTTATTTTTTTTTTTTAATCACAATTATTTTTTAAAATTAACTATTATATTTTAATTATTTTATTTTAGCTATAAATTATATGTGTTATATTTATATTTGTATGAACAATTCAATAAAAATTAATTATATATATTTTATTTTTAATATTTTATTAAAGATTATTCATTTGATTTAAATATTATTATTTAAACATATTTAATTTATTAATATATCGAATAAATATACTATTTATATTGATTGAAAATATTATTTTTACAATTATAAATATAATTAATATAAAATATTATATTTATTTTGAATTTAGAATTTATATTCTCAAACCAACAATATATAAATATATAAAAATCATCATATATTTTATGTTATTAAATGTGTTAATAATATTTATTAAATATTTTTAAAAATATATTCATTAGATTTATAATATTAATGACAATATTATTATAATATTTATATATAGAATTTTTAATTAAATGAAACTTATTAAAATTATTCTGTATATATATGTTGTTGCAAAATAATGAAGGATATTTCATATATAATAGTATATAAATATATGTATATAGAAAATTTAAAATGAATTTTAATCAAATCAATCGTATCAATTTAATTAATATCATTCGATACGATTGATTACATATATATAAATTTAATATTTCAATATTTTATTTTATTAATTATTTTTTATTTAAAATAATTTTATATAATTTTTCTTAGTTCTTTTTTCCCATAAAAAGGTGCTAGTTTTTCTCCTAATTTTTCTTCAATTCTCATCAATTGATTGTATTTTGCTAAACGATCTGATCTACTCATTGATCCTGTCTTAATTTGTCCAGATGCAGTACCTACAGCTAAATCAGAGATACTAGTGTCTTCTGTTTCTCCAGATCTATGTGAAATAATTGTAGCATAATTTGATTCTTTTGCTAATTTGATAGCAGATAAAGTTTCAGTTAGTGTTCCAATTTGATTAAATTTAATTAAAATTGCATTAGCAATGTTTTTTTTAATACCTATTTGAAAAATTTTTGTATTAGTAACAAACAAATCATCTCCTACTAATTGAATTTCTTTTCCTAATTTCATTGTTTGATATTCAAAACCATTCCAATCTAATTCTGATTGCCCATCTTCTATTGATACAATGGAATATTTTTCAGTCAAATATTCTAAATAATGTGTAAACTCTTTTGAAGAAAAACTTTTTTTTTCACCATGTAAATAATATTTTTTAGTATGTGTATCATATAATTCAGAAGCAGCACAGTCTAACGCTAAAGTGATATCTTTACCTAGAACATAGTCAGTTTCTAATATAGCTTGTTTAATCATTATTAAAGCTTCTTCATTAGAATTTAAATTAGGAGCATATCCACCTTCATCACCTACTGAAGTATTCATACCTTTTTTTTGTAATATTTTATGTAATTTATGAAATATTTCAGCTCCAATACGTATTGCTTCCTTGATATTTTTTGCACTAATTGGTTGAATCATAAATTCTTGAATATCAATGTTATTATTTGCATGTTTACCACCATTAATAATATTAATCATAGGTAATGGCATAGAAAACGTTCCAGGGTGATTATATAACTCTGAAATATATTGATATAAAGGTATTTTTTTTGAATAAGAAGCTGCTTTTGCTGTAGCAAGAGATACTGCTAAAATAGAGTTAGATCCTAATTTTGATTTATTATCAGTTCCATCTAATTTGATCATCATTTCATCAATATTTTTTTGATCAATTGCGTTTTGTTGGTGTAACAATTCATTAATATTATTATTAATTAATTTTACAGCATTTTTAACTCCTTTACCCAAAAAGTAAGATAATTCACCATCTCTTAATTCTAATGCTTCTCTTGTACCGGTAGAAGCACCAGATGGAACTGAAGCTAATCCTATTGATCCATCATTTAGATGAACTTCAGTTTCTACAGTAGGATATCCACGTGAATCAATTATTTCTCTAGCAATGATTTGTTTAATATTTGACATATTTTCCTCATTAATAATGATATAGATCATGTAAATAATGTATTTATTTAAATTATAATTTATCTTTTTTATTGATATTGTATTTATTAGATGCTTTAATAAAGTCGATAAATAAAGGGTGTCCCTCTCTTGGATTAGAAGTGAATTCAGGATGAAATTGACATGCAATAAACCAAGGATGGTTGTTTAATTCAATGATTTCAGCAAAATTATTTTTTATTGAGTAACCAGAAATTTTTAATTCAGATATATATATAGAATTTAATAGTTTATTATTAATTTTATATCTATGTCGATATCTTTCAATTATAGTATCTAATCCATAAATATTTCGAACTAAACTATTTTTTTCTAAAAAACAAGTTTTACTTCCCAGTCTCATAGTTCCTCCTAATTGTATTTTTTGCTCATTTTTATTAATTGTTTGTTTATTTCTTTGATTTTGTAATTGAACAATATTATTAATAATTATTGGATATGTACAATTAGAAGAAAATTCTGTAGAATTAGCATGCTTTATACCAATTACGTTTCTAAAGAATTCTATTACAGCAAGATGCATACCTAAACAAATTCCAAAATATGGTAATTTGTTTTCTCTAGCGTATTGAATTGATTTTAATTTTCCTTCTATTCCACGATTTCCAAATCCACCTGGAATCAATATTCCATCTAATTTTTTTAACAAGTAAATTCCATTTTGTTTTTCTATATTATTAGAGTCTATAAGTTTAATATTAATTATAGTACTAGTTTTTAAACCAGCGTGCTTTAAAGCTTCAATAATAGATTTATATGCATCAGGAAGAGATATATATTTACCTATAATTCCAATTGTAATATTATGTTTTCTATGAGATTCTTCATATATTACTTGTTCCCATTCTGATAAATTAGCTTCCGGTGCTGTAATGTTAAAATGTTTACAAATGTAACTGTCAACTCCTTGTGATTTTAATAAGTTAGGAATATGATAAATAGAATTAAGATCTTGTAGCGAAATTACTGCTTTTTTAGGAACATTACAAAATAAAGCAATTTTTTCTTTTTCGTGATTTGGAACTGGTTGTTCTGAACGACATATTAATATATCAGGTTGTATTCCTATGGATAATAGTTCTTTAACTGAATGTTGTGTAGGTTTTGTTTTGATTTCTTGTGATACTGCAATATAAGGTACTAATGTTAAATGTATATAAATTATATGTTTTTTATTCAAATCAGAAGACATCTGACGTATAGCTTCTAAAAATGGTAAAGATTCTATATCTCCTACAGTTCCTCCGATTTCTACTATAGCAATATGACTGTTGTCAGCACCTTGTATAATTCTTGCTTTTATGGCATTTGTAATATGAGGTATAACTTGGATAGTAGAACCTAAATAATCACCTCTTCTTTCTTTTTTTAATACTTCTGAATAAATACTTCCTGTTGTAAAGTTATTATTTTTTGTCATTTTTTTTCTAATAAATCTTTCATAATGTCCTAAATCTAAATCTGTTTCTGCTCCATCTTCAGTAACAAATACTTCTCCATGTTGAATAGGACTAATAGTGCCTGGATCTACATTAATATATGGATCTAATTTTATAATTGTAACGTTTAGACCGCGTGCTTCTAATACAGCAGCTAAAGATGCTGCAGCAATTCCTTTACCTAATGATGATACGACTCCACCAGTTATAAAAATATAGTTCGTTTTCATACTAAGCCAGCAATGTAAGATAAAATGAAAATAGAATAATAAAATATTTTTTTTGTTTTAAAATTATGTATTGTTAGTATTAATAATTATGTTATATAAACATATTTGTTTATAATATGGTTATTTTATTAAATATTATATAGATGAGATATATATTATCGTATATTACTTGATTACAAATAAATATCTTTAAATATATATTAGTAATATTATTTAAATCATATTAATTTTTTTATATATTGATACAAATTGTTATATATTTAATTAATTTTTTTATCATATATAAATTTATGTTTTTTTATTAATAATAAAGATTAATTTGAATATTAATATATTTATTAATGTGTGTCTCATATAAAAATTATATTTATTTTTTATGATTATGATCATTTTTGTTTTTATCTTTTAATGTAGTGATTTGATTAAATATTAAATTATTATCTTTTATTGATTCTATGTAAAAATATCCTTCTCTTTCAAATTGATATGTACAAGGTAAATTATTTTTATTTATGTTAGATTCAATAAATCCTTTTTTTATTATTAATGATGTTGTATTGATATAATTTAAAAATTTTTTTTCATTTTCAGGATTTTTAATATTAAATAATTTATTATATATACGAAATTCTGCCGTATAGGAATAAGTTAAAGAAACCCAATGAATAACTCCATTAATTATTCTATTTTTTGGTTGCTTTCCTAATGTACTATTATCGTATGTACAAAATATATTTATAATATTATCATTCGAATCTTTTTCTATTTTTTGTACTTTAATAATGTAAGCATATCGTAAACGCACTTCTTGATGTAAAGTTAATCGTTTATAATTTGGATTATCTTTTTCAGAAAAATCATTTCGATCTATATATAATTCTTGAGTAAATAATAATGTTCTTGTTCCTAATTCTGGTCTAGTAGGATGGTTAGGAACTATTAATTTTTCAACATGATTGATTGGAAAATTAATAATAACAACTTTAATTGGATTTAATACTGCCATACGTCTTGGTGCTGTATTATTTAATTCTTGACGAATACATGATTCTAGTAATGATAATTCTATTATATTTTCTTGTTTAGTTATTCCTATTTTTTCACAAAAATTAATTATTGATTGAGCAGTATAACCTCTTTTCCTTAGTCCAGAAATAGTTGGAATTCTGGGATCATCCCAGTTTTCAATAATTTTGTTATTAATTAAAATTTGTAATTTTCTTTTTGACAAAATTGAATATTCTAAATGCAATCTAGAATATTCATATTGATGAGGTACATGTTTGATGTTAAGATTTTTTATTATCCAATCGTAAATTTTTCTATTATCTGAAAATTCTAATGTACATAAAGAATGAGTAATGTTTTCAATAGCATCTGAAATACAATGACTAAAATCATATGTTGGATAAATATACCATGAATTTTTACTTGTTTCATGAGGAGTAAATATTATTCGATATAATACTGGATCTCTCATAATCATAGAATTAGAATTCATATCAATTTTTGCTCTCAAACAAGCACTTCCAGATTTAAATTGACCTTTTTTCATTTTTTCAAATAAAATTATATTTTTTTGAATTGTATGATTTCGATAAGGACTGTTTTTTCCAGGAAGTGTTAGTGTTCCACGGTATTCACGAATTTTTGTTTTATCTAATAAGTCGACATAAGCTAAGTTTTTATTAATTAATTGAATAGCATATTCATATAATATTTCAAAATATTCTGAAGTATAACGAGTTTTACCATTCCATTTAAACCCTAGCCATTGTATGTCTGATTTTATCGATTTAATATATTTTATTTTTGTTTTGTCTGGATTTGTATCATCAAATCTAAGATTACAGTGACCTTGATAATCACGTGCTATTCCAAAATTTAAACAAATTGCTTTAGCGTGACCTAGGTGCAAGTAACCATTTGGTTCTGGAGGAAATCTTGTTTTTATATAAGTAAATTTTTTTGTTTTTAGATCATGAGTAATAATTTTTTTTATAAAATTGTTTTTATTTTTTTTTATCATATTATTATTATTTAATTTTTTTTAGAGTGTGTTATATTTTTTCTTATTATATATAATTTTCAAATAAAATTTAAATTTTATATATATATATATAAATATGTATATTTTCAGTATTATTTGTATAAGAAGAGTATACATCTATTGATGTAATAATAAAAATATAGTATGATATTTAAAATATTTTTAGAATATTAGAATATAAATTTTAATTTAAAAAATTAAAAATATTTAGGCTATGTAGCTCAGTTTGGTTAGAGCACAGCACTCATAACGCTGGAGTCATGGGTTCAAATCCCATCATAGCCATGATATTATGTAAAATATAATCATGTAATACTAATTTAGCGGAAGTGGCGGAATTGGTAAACGCACCAGATTTAGGATCTGGCATCGAAAGATTTGCGAGTTCAAGTCTCGCCTTCCGTATAAAAATAAATAACAATAAATTATTTCCTCTAATGGGACATAGCCAAGTGGTAAGGCACCGGTTTTTGATACCGGCATTCCCTGGTTCGAATCCAGGTGTCCCAGCCATATATATAATAATATATTACAGTTTGTATTTATATATAGAATCTGATTAATTAATATACTTATTTCAATCTCTTAATTTACTTTTTTGGTTTAAAAATAATTATTTTATGGTTTTTTACTTAATAATATTTTATTAATTAAATTATATAAAAGTAATGTTTGATAATAATAAAATATAATTTATAGATATTTAATTTAATTAAATTTTTATAATTTATTAATATTATTATTTTGTAAGAAAAAAATTCTAATTATGTTTTATATCATTAATAAAAATATAAAATTGATAAAACATTACTTTTTATAAATATTATAAATAACCAGGTTCACAAATTATGATTATTGATCAATTAAAACAATCTGTTGCATGTGCTGCTTTAAATTATATTTCTCCAAATACTATTATAGGTATAGGAACTGGTAGTACAATTGATTATTTTATTCAATCTTTAGATCGCATTAAACATTTAATTCGAGGAGCTGTTTCAAGTTCTTCTTCTACAACAAGATATTTAAATCGTATAGGTATACCAATATTTGATTTGAATGAAGTAGGTTCTGTTGTGTTATATGTAGATGGAGCTGATGAAGTGAATGAAAATTTACAAATGATAAAAGGTGGTGGAGAAGCATTAACGAAAGAAAAAATTTTAGCTGCTGCTTCTAAACAGTTTATTTGTATTGTAGATGAATCTAAACAAGTGCAAGTATTAGGGAAATTTCCTTTACCTATTGAAATTATACCTATGGCTTGTGCTTATATTATTACTGAACTGAATAAATTAGGAGGAGAATCTAAAGTACGAAAAAATGTACTTACTGATAATGGAAATATAATTATTGATGTATATAATTTAAATATTCATGATCCTATAGCAATGGAAAAAATAATAAATGCATTACCAGGTGTAGTTACTGTTGGTTTATTTGCTAAAAGAAAAGCAGATATTTTGCTTGTAGGAACTACTAATGGAGTAAAAAAGATTATAAACACTAGTTAAAATACTATTTTTAGTGTATTAATTTATTTTTATTTTAAATAAATTTTTATAGAGAACAGTTTTCATAATAATTAAATAATAATTTTCATTTTTTTAGATTAAATATGATTAATATATAATAAATATTATTTGTATATTAGTAATATTTTATTTTATTATTGTTTTTTTTATATATTTTTATACTTAATTATAAATATCATTCTATAAATAAAATATATAAAATTATTTTTTCATAATTTTATATATTTTATTTATAGAATGATATTTAAATATATATATTAAAAAATATTTATTACTATATTAAATAGAATATAACAATAATAATTTTTTTTAATGATTCATTGTTACTATATAGGATTTTTATGTTAGATAATCAAGAGATAAGAAGAAAATTAAGACGTTATCGAAATAGTATTTCTATAACAACCAAAGATTATAATGCTATTAAATTATCTAGTATTGCTTTGACAATTGATCATATTTATACAGCTGATAATATTGGAATTTTTTTATCTTTTGATGGAGAAATTAATACAAATATATTAATTTCTCAACTATGGTTACATAAAAAAAATGTTTTTTTACCAATCATTCATAATTATGAATGTAAAAAGTTATTATTTTGTAAATATGATTTGCATACTGTACTTGTATCAAATTTATTTGGTATTTTAGAACCTGAAATTAATATTAAATATATGTGTACAATTGATAATTTAGATATTGTATTTATACCTTTCGTTGCATGTAATAATATTGGTTATCGATTAGGAATGGGAAAAGGATTTTATGATAATACTTTAAAATTATGGAAAAAAAAAAAATATATTCCTATAGGATTAGGATATGATTTTCAATTGTCTAGTAATTTTGTAACACATAAATTTGATGTACCTTTATTTTCTGTTTTAACTCCTACTAGATATATAATTTTTTAATATTTAATTAATATTATTATTCATAATTAATATTAATTGATTGTATGAATATATTTATTAAAAACATTTTTTTTAAAAAAAATAATTTTTTATTTATAATAAAATTATTTTTTAGTATAAAAGTCAATAATAATTATATTTGTAAGTGATTTATATATATAAATAATATATTATTGTTGTTAATAATTAAAATTTTACTAAAATTATTAATATTTATATTATTGTTAGTTAAAAAATTTCACTTTCTTTTAAATATAATATTTGTAATGTATATATAAAAACTATTTTTAATATTCAATTCTATAATTAATTAATCGATTTTTTTTTTTGAGGTAATAATGTAATGACTAAATATCTTTTTACTTCAGAATCTGTTTCGGAAGGTCATCCGGATAAAATTGCTGATCAAATATCAGATGCATTACTTGATTCGATTTTAGATCAAGATCCCCTTGCTCATGTTGCCTGTGAAACATATGTTAAAACTGGAATGGTATTAATTGGAGGAGAAATTAATACTAGTGCATGGGTAGATGTAGAAGAAATTACTAGATCAACTATAAGGAATATTGGTTACGTACATTCAGATTCAGGATTTAATGCAAATTCTTGTGCTGTATTAAGTACTATAGGTAAGCAATCACCTGATATTAGGAAAGGTATACATCGTTCATCTAATCCTCTAGAACAAGGAGCTGGTGATCAAGGTATTGTATTTGGTTATGCAACTAATGAAACAGAAGTATTAATGCCTGCACCAATCACTTATGCTCATAGATTAGTCCAGAAACAATCTGAATTAAGAAAAAATGGAACGTTGTCATGGTTACGTCCCGATGCTAAAAGTCAAGTTACTTTTCAATATGATTCTGGTCATATTATTTCTATTGACACTGTAGTAATATCTACTCAACATGCAGAAGAAATTTCTTATAAAGAGATACAAGAATCTATTATGGAAGAAATTATTAAACCTGTATTACCAATAGAATGGTTAAATTCTAATACAAAATTTTTTATTAATCCTACTGGAAGATTTGTAATAGGAGGTCCTATGGCAGATTGTGGTTTAACAGGAAGAAAAATTATTGTAGATACTTATGGAGGAATGTCTCGTCATGGAGGAGGAGCTTTTTCAGGTAAAGATCCTTCAAAAGTAGATCGTTCAGCAGCATATGCTGCTCGTTATGTTGCAAAAAATATTGTTGCTTCTGGTTTAGCAGATCGTTGTGAAATTCAATTATCTTATGCAATAGGTATAGCTAATCCCACTTCTATTATGGTAGAAACATTTGGAACTGGAAAAATCAGTAATAAAAAAATTATTTATTTAATAAAGAAATGTTTTGATTTAAGACCTTATGCTATTATTCATATGTTAGATTTACTTAATCCAATTTATTTTAAAACTTCTGTATATGGTCATTTTGGAAGGGAAAATTTTCCTTGGGAAAAAATTGATAAATCAATAGAACTACGTGTAGAATCAGGTTTATCTCTATAATTTTATTATTTATATTTGTACACAAATAAGTAAAATATTAATTTTATATAATTTGATTATTATTAACAATGTAATATGTTTAAAATTAATAATTAAATATAGTGATATAATTAATTTTTAATATTTTATTTAATATATATTATATGAGTATGATTTATTAAATTTGTATAATTATTATACATAAGATTGATTTATTGTTCTAGATGATTTTGTTTTCTTATAGATAGAAAAGATTCTTTGAATAATTTTTTATTTATAATTGGGTTTAATTTTTTAATTTTAAATTGATTATAATATTGATTAGATAATTTTAATCCTGTTTCTTGAATTCCATTTTCAATTATAATATTCAATATTTTTGAAGAATATGTTAGATCAGGATGATCAAAATATTTAATTAATTTTTTACATACATTATAATAATCATTATTTTTATAATTTTTATCTAATATTTCAGCTATTTTAAATAAATCATAAAATATCATTTTACTAATTGTTACTAATGATACATTTTTTTTAGTTGAATTAATTATAATAGATTGATTTGGTTTTCTTCCTTCAAAAATAATTCGATTCCAGTTTTCTTTTGTTATGTTAAGTTCTGTTAAAGTCATTGTAGGTGATTTTATTAATGAGCACCAAATTAGAAACAAATCTAATAACAGTATTTCTGTTTTACTAATTCCAATTGGAGAAAATGGATTTACGTCTAATGAACGTACTTCAATATATTCTATTCCCTTTTGATATAAGGCTTCTAAATAGGATTCTTTATGTTTTAGTACTCTTTTAGGTCGGATAGGTGTATAAAACTCATTTTCCATTTGTAATATATTAGTATTAATTTGATTATACATTCCAAATGAGTTTTTTAAACCTATTTTAACAAATTTTGGAAAAGGAGTATTTATAGCATATTTTAAAGTATTTAAATATTCATCTAAATAATTAAATGTTATGTTTAAATTAGTATTTGATTGGTTTTGGTATCCTATTGGACTTAATCTTAGAGATGTAGACCATGGTGCATAAAAACCTGTTTTTTTGGTTTTTTTTAGATGTTTTATGTTCTTTTTATTTTTTAATAAATTAGAACATATGGTTGGAGATGATCCAAATAAATATGGTATAATCCATCCAAATCGATGATAATTTCTAATAATGTGAAAATATCCAGAAGAAATATAATTTGTTTCATATTGTTTGTTTTGACATTGTTTCCATATTTTCCAAAATTTTTCAGGTAGTGAAAAATTATAATGTACTCCTGAAATCATATTCATAGATGATCCATATCTATTTCGTAGTCCATTTCGGTATATTGATTTTATTATTCCAACAGGAGACGAACCGTATTGAGCTATTGGAATAAGATTTTCATTAATAGGTAAATTTGGAGGCATGCTTAGTGGCCACATTCTTTCATTTATAATATTTTGAGTAACAAAATGATAAGTATTTTTTAAAAATTGTAAGATATAGTTGATATTATTACAACTAGGAGTGATGAATTCTAATGAACTTTCAGAAAAATCAGTGGTAATCCATTTATGAGTTAAAGCAGATCCTAAAAAATTTGGATGAGGTGTGTATGATAATTGACCATCTAAATTTATTCGTATAGTTTCTCGTTCTATTCCTCTTTTAATATTTTTTAGAATAGTAGGATTATCTTGAATCCATTGTATTTTATTGGACAAATTGCTAATCAAAATAAAATCCTTAAAATATTAAATTTAGTTTTATCAGTATTGTCTTTAATTTAAGACTAAATTTTATTTTGTATCTTGTATTATGATAGTATTTATTACAAGTAATTATTATTATTTTTTAAATTGATTTCAGTGATTTAATATTAAATATTATATGTAATTCTATTATAATAAAATAGTTATTATTAATAAAAAAATAATTATTAATTAAAAAATTAGTGATTATTTATATTTATTTAAACATAATAATAAAAATTAATTAAAAGTTAATTATATATATATATATATTTTTTTTTTTTTTTTTTTTTTGCATCCGGAAGGATTCGAACCTCCGACCGCTCGGTTCGTAGCCGAGTACTCTATCCATCTGAGCTACGGATGCAAATTATTATTGTTTTATTTACGGTGAGAGAGGGATTCGAACCCTCGATGCTAGAAAAAACATACTCCCTTAGCAGGGGAGCGCCTTAAACCACTCGGCCATCTCACCATATTATAAATTTTAGTTATGGTAATTATTATTACTATGAATATTCAATTCTACTTTCTTTTTTTTGATAAATCAAATATTTTTTTGTAATTAATAATAGGAATAATTCTATTACAAAATTATTTAATTTAGATTTTTTACATAAGTAAAAAATATAATTTTTATTAATTATATTAAATTAACGTAAAATAAGTATATTAATTTTTATTAAATAATTAATTTTGATAATTAAATATAAATGTTAATTATGTGTCATAGTTTTTATTATTTTTAATAATATATATTCTAAATATAAAAAAATAATACGTCTTACAATTTTTTTAAAATGCAAGACGTATTTTAAATTAATGATTAGATTCTTTCTTTTTTTCTGCTTGAATCCTTTGGTATATTTCTTCACGATGTACTGAAATTTCTTTTGGTGCATTGACGCCTAGTCTGACTTGATTACCTTTAACACCGAGTACTGTAACAGTTATTTCGTCTCCAATTACTAGTGTTTCTCCAACTCTTCGAGTTAGAATTAACATGCCTTGCTCCTTGCAAACATAAAATTCATATAGTTAATTTATTTTCTATATTATATTTTAAATAAATTATTTTTTATTTGTTAATTAAAAAAAATAATATAAATTAAATGATATAAATGAAATAGTATATATAATTAACTAATTTTTGAAATTGATATATTATATCATAATAATTCGAATTTTTTTTTAATCCATGACTGAATATTATTTAAAGTTATTGATAAAAGTTCTACTTTAGTTCCTCCTCCTCCTTCTGATAAATGAGACTTTCCACCTCCTTTCCCTCCTATATTGTTTATTATTTTTTTTGCAATATAATTTGCTTGTATATCGTTTGTTAAATTTTTACTTATTTTAATAATAAAATAAATTTTTTTTTCTATGATAGTAGTAATAATTATAATTGCAGAATGTAATTTTTTTTGAATTATATCAATTACATTTCGTAATAAATTTGAATTGCTAATATTAATATTTTCAATTAATAAATTTATATTATTTATATGTATAACTTTTTTTAGCAATTGTTTTGTTATTTCTATTAATTCTCTTTTTATAAAAATATCAATGTTATTTTTTAATTTATGTATTGTGTTAGTTAATACATGAATTTTTTTAGAAATGTTATCTTCATTGGTATTTAATATATTCATAATATGGTTGAGTTTAGTTTCTTTATTATGAATAAATAAAATTGCTTTGTTTCCAGTGACTGCTTCTATTCTTTTTATTCCAGATCCTATACTTTTTTCATTTATTATTTTAAAAAATCCAATTGATCCAGTTTGATTTGTGTGTGTTCCTCCACATAATTCTATGGAATAGTCATTTATTGAAACAATTCGAACAATATCATTATATTTTTCGTTAAATAAAGCTATTGCTCCTGTTTTTTGAGCATTATTAAATGTATCTATTGTAGTATTTATAATCGAATTTTGTATAATATATTCATTGACAATATATTCTATTTTATGTATTTTTTCATTTGTTATTTTTTCATTGCATGAAAAATCAAATCTTAATGATAAATTTGTAATTAAAGATCCTTTCTGAATAGTATTATTTCCAAATATATTTCTTAAAGCAGAATGTAATAGATGTGTGGCTGAATGATTATTTTGAATATTTTTTCTATATTTTATATTAATTTTAGCTTGAATTTCTTGATTAACTGATAGCTTACCTGATAATATTTTTCCGAAATGTATAATTCCAATTCCATATTTTTTTGTATTTTCGACTTTGAAAATATTTTGTTTATTATTTATTTCACCTATGTCTCCTATTTGTCCTCCAGATTCAGGATAAAAAGGTGTATTATCCAATATTATTATTCCACTTTCTCCGCAGTTAAGTTGATTAGTTGTTTTACCATTAATAAAAATTTGTTTAATTATAGATGTTGTTTCATATGTATTATATCCTTTAAAAATAGAATGGTTTTTTATGGTAAGAACAGGATCATATTGTTTTGCGAATTGATTTGCTATTTTAGTTTGTTTTTTTTGTTTATTCATTTCTTTCATGAAACCGATTGAATCAATTTGTAAATTTTGTTCTTTACAAAAATCGGCTGTCAAATCTACTGGAAAACCAAAAGTATCATATAATTTAAAAATTATTTTTCCATGTAAGATATTTCCTTTTAATTTTTTAATTTGATCTTCTAATAATTTTATTCCTCGATGAATAGTATAATTGAATTGTATTTCTTCTTGTTTAAGAACTTCTTGTACTTTTTTTATATTATTTTTAATTAAATTCGATTCTTCTCCCATTACTTCAATTAGGGTTGGAATTAATTTAAAAAAAAATAATTTATTCATACCACTTGTATGAGCGTGTCTTAATGCTCTTCTAATAATTCTTCTTAAAACATATCCACGACCTTCGTTAGAAGGAAATATATTTTCGGCTATCAAAAATGCTGAAGATCTAATGTGATCTGCAATTATATAAATAGATTTTTTTTTATTAGAATAAATATTTTTATTGAATTGAAAAATTGATTTTATTAATTGATCGAAAATATCAATTTCATAATTTGATTTTTTATTTTGTAAAATTCTAGAAATACGTTCTAATCCCATTCCAGTATCTACAGATTTGTTAGGTAATGGAATTAATTCTCCATCAAGTGTACGATTGTATTCCATAAATACAATATTCCAAATTTCTATTTGGGTGTCTTGATTATTTTTAAAATATTCTCCAGAATGTTGCAAAAAGTTTTCTGTTGGATCATAAAAAATTTCTGTAGAAGGTCCGCAAGGACCATTTTCTCCCATACTCCAAAAATTATCAGATAGAGAATTAGAATTTTTCTTATTTCCAACATAAATTACTCTTTCTGGATTTAATCCAATAATATTAATCCATATTTGATATGTTTCTTGATCTTTATAATATACTGTAACCCATAGTCTATTTTTATTTAAATTAAACCATTGTATAGAAGTTAATAATTCCCAAGCATATGAAATAGCTTCTTTTTTAAAATAATCTCCGAAACTAAAATTACCTAACATTTCAAAAAATGTATGATGATTATCACTGTAACCAATATTGTCTAAATCATTATATTTTCCTCCAGTACGTAAACATTTTTGAATAGTTACAACTTTAGAAAATTTAGGTTTATTATTACCTAAAAATATTTCTTTAAATTGATTCATACCAGCATTTGTAAATAATAAAGAAGGATCATTATTTGGAATTAATGAACTGCTAGGTATTATTTTATGATCTTTTTTTTTGAAAAAAGATAAAAACATTGTTCTTATTTGATTGGTAGTTATATTCATTTATTATATTTTAACGTTAAATTATATTTTGCATAATTAAATTTAAATAATAAAATCTTTAATTTTATTACGATTTAATTATTATATGTGGTATAAAATTTATATTGGATTTAATCTATTAATCGTTGTGAATTATTTAATTATGGATTGTAAAAAAATTTTATATAATTAAGATATTTATTATTTAATAAATTATCAATAATATTTATTGAATAAATTTATAGTAATATATATGTTTTTTATTAATAGATAGATTAATAATATTAATTTCTATTATGAAATAAATGCTATTCAATAAATTTTCATTATAATAAATATGATATTTATATTGTATGAATAACTATTCTATTAAAATATTATTATTATCTGTATTTTTTTGGATTTTTAGTATTTTTTATTATTTTTTAATTCTATATATGTTAAAATTTAATATAAATATATTAAATTCATTTATTATTATAGATTTTATTTATAATAATTTTTTATATAATAATTTTTTTTTAAATAAATGTAAATATAATAGTTATATTAATATTTTTTTTTAATATTTTATATATATTCATATTTTTATTAAAATTATTATATAGGAACATAATATATTTATTTGAAATATACATAATCATTTTGAATAAGCGATTAAATAATGAAGAAAATAACATTATATTCGTTAGTTCCAGATCAGCATGGTAAAAAAAAAAGACTAGATCATATATTAGTTAAAATATTTTTTCAGTATTCTCGAGAAATATTAAGAAAGTGGATTATAAATAATCAAGTTTTAGTTAATCAAACTATAATTAATAAGCCTTCAAAAAAAATAGTTGGAGGTGAGTATATTTTTATTCAAACAGAAATTATTTCTTCTAATTTTTACCAACCTGAAAATATTAAAATTAATGTTATTTATGAAGATAAAGATATTTTTATAATTAATAAATCGTCCAATTTAGTAGTGCATCCAGCACCTGGTCATAATAGTGGAACATTATTAAATGCTTTACTTTTTATTGATAATAACTTGAAATTTTTACCTCGTGCAGGTATAGTTCATCGTTTAGATAAAAACACAACAGGATTAATGGTTGTTGCTAGAAATATAGAGGCATATAATCATCTTGTTACGTTAATTTCACATAGAAAAGTATTTCGTGAATATAAAGCTATTGTGTTAGGTTCAATGCTTTCTGGAGGTACAATTAATGAATCAATTAGTAGACATCCAATTAATAGAAAAAAAATGATGGTAAATCATACAGGAAAAAATTCTGTTACACATTATAGAATTATTAAAAAATTTAAATGCTATACTTACATACGTGTCATATTGGAAACTGGTAGAACTCATCAAATTCGTGTACATATGTCATATATTAATCATCCTATTGTAGGAGATAAATTATATATGATAAAAAGAAAAAATCTTATTTCTTCCAGTATGAATAAAAAATTCAATACGTTATTTTCATCTTTCCCAAGACAAGCTTTACATGCAACTCAATTATGTTTTATTCATCCTACTACTAATAAAGTTATGAATTGGAAAATAGATGTTCCAAAAGATATGAAAGAATTATTATGTGTTTTATATTCATTAAAAATGTAATTGAAGAATATATATTAGAATATAAATTCTTCAATTAAATAAAAATTATATAAATAATATATTAAATTTGTACAAAATATGTTTTGTATTAGTATGATTAAATAATAGTTTTATATTAGTTTGTTTGAAAATTATAATATTAATTCAATAATTATTTAAATATATGTAATATTAATTAAACTTTATTTTTTAAACGATTTACAGCTGTTTCTAAAGCCCAAAAATACCCATCAATTCCAAAACCAGAAATAATTCCTTTAGATATATCTGAAAACCAAGAATGAGTTCTAAAACTTTCTCTAGCATAAATATTAGAAATATGTACTTCAATAAAAGGAATAGAAATACCTAGTAAAGCATCTCTTAAAGCTATACTTGTATGTGTAAAAGCCGCAGGATTAATTATAATATAATGAAATTTATTTTGAGCTTTATGTATTTTTTGAATTAATTCATGTTCTGCATTAGATTGAAAATGTTTTAATTGTACGTTTAGTTGTTTTGATTTTTTATGTAGTTGAGATATTAATGTTTCTATTGTGATATTTCCATAAATATGTGGTTCTCTATTTCCTAAGAGATTTATATTGGGTCCGTTTAATAACAAAATGTTAAATATGTTCGTCATCATAGTATTTATTAAAATTTTTTTTATTTATTTTATTAGTATATCAAATTATTTATTATTAGTTATTATATTATAACTATTTAATTGTATATTATGAATATTAAATTAATAATATAATTTTTTTATTAATTTAAAGTTATAATATTTTAATTTAATATGTTATTTTTTTATTTTGATGTTAATAATTATTGTATGTAATAAGAAAAATTATATAAATTGTATATTTTTTTTTATGGTATGAAAATTATTTTTTTTTTTATTATTAAAATCTGTTTTAGTTTTTTTTAACAATAGCATTAAACAGTATATATATGTTTTATATATAATTATTTCCATATAATAAGTGGGTTTTCATGGTACTTAAATTAGTTACAGATCAATTGTTGACAATAAATAATATTGATTATAAAGATTTACTTTTTCTTCTTACCGATTTATCTAATCATAAAATAGATTATGGAGAGTTATATTTTCAGTCTCAATATTATGAAAATTGGATATTAGAAGATGGAAAAATTAAAAATACTCATTATCATCTTGATAATGGTGTTGGTGTTAGAGCAATTCATAATCAAAGTACTGGATTTTCTTATTCGAATACAATTACATTAGAAATGTTAAAAAAAAATGTACAAACAGTTAAAAATGTAATTAATAATAATAATAATTATAAGGTAAAGTCTACGACTGTTAATCAACTGCATTCTTTGACTAATTCTAATTTATATACTATTAATAATCCATTATTAACTGTAAGTAATCAAGAAAAAATAGATCTTTTATATAGGATTAATAATCTGGCACGAAAAATAGATAATCGTATTGTAAAAGTAAATGCTAGTTTAACAGGTATGTATGAATATATTTTAATAACATCTACAGATGGAATTTTAGCTGCTGACATTCGTCCTTTAGTTCATTTATCTATTAACGTATTAGCGGAATCCAATCACAATAGAGAAAGAGGAAATAGTGGCGGAGGTGGTCGTTATGATTACAATTTTTTTTATCAAGAGCATAAAAATGGAGAAACATGGTTAGAATATTTAACACAAGAAGCAGTTAGATTAGCATTAATAAATTTATCTGCAGTATCAGCACCTGCTGGAATGTATCCTGTAGTGTTAGGTAATGGTTGGCCAGGAATTTTATTGCATGAAGCTGTAGGACATGGTTTAGAAGGAGATTTTAATCGTCGTGAAACTTCTATTTTTAGTAATAAAATTGGAAATAAAGTGGCTTCTAATTTATGTACCGTAGTTGATGATGGTACTATGAAAAATAGAAGAGGTTCATTAACTATAGATGATGAAGGAACTCCTAGTCAATATAATATATTAATCAAAAATGGTATTTTACAATTATATCTTCAAGATAAATTTAATGCTAAATTAATGAATTTAGTATCTACTGGAAATGCAAGAAGAGAATCTTATTCTCATTTACCGATTCCTAGAATGACAAATACATATTTATTAGCAGGTGACTCTACTCCTACTGATATTATTAATAGTATAGATTATGGTTTGTATGCATTAAATTTTTCTGGAGGACAAGTAGACATTACTTCTGGGCAGTTTGTTTTTTCTACTTCTGAAGCTTATATTATAAAAAATGGAAAAATTACTTTTCCAGTTAAAGGAGTAACTTTAATAGGATCAGGAATAGAAGTTATGAATATGATTTCAATGGTTGGAAATGATTTAAATATGGATACAGGAGTAGGTATATGTGTAAAAGATGGTCAAAGTATTCCTGTTGGAGTAGGACAACCTACAATTAAAGTGGATCAACTTACTATTGGAGGGACAGGATAGATAATTAAAAGTATGGAATACGATTAATTAATAGTCTTTTATTATTGCTTTTATATATCGTTTTTTTTAATAATAATGGTATTATTTATAATACAATTTAAAATAATAATTTATAATGCAGTCAAACATAAAATAAGCTGACCGCATTATGAATTACAGCATAAATAAATATATTATTTTACATTTATTTTTTCTTTAATTCTTGCTGCTTTTCCTATTCTTGATCTTAGGTAGTATAATTTGGATTGACGAACATCTCCTTTTCTTTTTATTAAAATAGTTTCAATTATTGGAGAATAAGTTTGAAAAACTCTTTCAATTCCTTCACCATTTGATATTTTTCTTACACAAAAAGAAGAATTTAATTTTCTATTTTTAACTGCAATTACAATACCTTCAAACGCTTGTAAACGTTTTTTGGAACCCTCAACTACCCATACTTTAACTTCTACAGTATCTCCTGATCGAAATTTTGGTATTGTTTTAGTCATTTGTTCTTGTTCAAGAATTTGAATAATATTTTGCATCTTATTTTTTAATTTTCCTTGTTAATATTAATTTCAATATATATATATTATTTATGTTTTATTGTTTTCTTTCTTTAATGAATTAACTAATAGAATTTCATTATTTGTTAAATTTTTTTTAAATAATTGTGGATGTTTTTTCCATGTTTGTTTAATTGCTTCTTTTTCTCTCCATTGTTTTATTTTTTCATGATTACCAGATAATAAAATTTCAGGTACAGTTTTCCCTTCTACTAGATATGGTCTAGTGTAATTTGGGTAATCGAGACGATTATTAAAAAATGAATCTGATTCAAAAGATTGTGTTGTATTTAATACACCTGGTTTAATGCGAACTAAGGAATCAATAAATATCATTGCTGCCAATTCTCCTCCACTTATTACAAAGTGACCAATAGAATATTCTTCATCTACTTCTAAGTCTATTACTCTTTGATCAATTCCTTTATATCGACCGCAAATTAAAATTATTTTAGAATTTTTTGATAGTGTAAGAATATTTTTTTGTGTCAATATTTTACCTTGTGGAGATAAATAAATTGTTTTTGTTGTTCCTGAATTTGGGTACAATTTTGCATGTTTTATTGCTTTTATTAATGGAGGAGCAGTCATAACCATACCAGGTCCTCCACCATATGGTTTATCATCTATATTACAACGTTTACTAGAAGTATAATTTCTAGGGTTCCAGCATTTTATTTGTATAAGATTATTTTTTAATGCTTTTGCAATAACCCCATAATTTTTTAAAATTTGAAACATTTCTGGAAAAATACTAATTATATTAATCCATAATACAGAATGTTCTTGTTTTTCTAATGATTGATATCCCATTCTATTTTAATTACCTTGTGAATTAAATTAACATTTTTTATTACTTGATTCATAATGAATGGAATTAATATATCTGTATGAATTTTTTTATTATTATTTTTAACAATAAGAATATCATTTGCTCCAGTATTAATTACGTTTTTTACTGTTCCAAGGTAAGTATTAAAATTAATAATATTACAATTTATTAAATCTTTCCAATAATATTCGTATATTGGTAAAATTGGCAATTGACTTTTATGAATCATGATATTTTTATTACTGAATTTTTCAGCAGTGTTTCGATCATTAATAGTTTCACATTTTACCAACAAATTTTTTTTTTTATTCCAAAGTAATAATTTAATAATTTCTAATTTATTATTGATAGTAATATACCATGGAGTGTAATAAACTATATTATTTATATTTTCTGTAAATGAAATAATTTTTATCCAACCTAACAATCCATATGGAGCAATAAATTTACCTACAATAATAAAATTAGATTTTTTGTACATTTTTTTCTTGTGTTTGGTTTTTAATTAAATATTTTACTCTATTAGATAATTGAGCTCCTTTTTGTATCCAATATTTTACTCTTTGAATATTAATAAATAAGTTTTGTTCTTTACCTGCTGCAATAGGATTAAAAAATCCAATTTTTTCAATAAATCGACCATCTCTGCGAAAACGGCTATCTGCAATAACTATTTTAAAAAATGGTCTTTTTTTTACTCCATGTCTAGCTAAACGAATTTTAACCATAATTATTCTCTATATCTAATTAAATATTATTAAGTAATTGAAGTTATATTGTATTGTACTTATTTTTAAAATCAACTATACATTTTAAATATTTAAAATACAAAAGATTTTTTGTTAGAAAATATTGTTTTTTAAAATACTATTTTTTATGTTTTTGAGTACAGTATGAATACCTTTATGTTTTATTTTTTTTATCATTTTTTTCATTTCTTCAAATTTTTTTAAAATATTATTAATTTCATATATTGGTATTCCTGAACCTGTTGCTATTCTTTTTTTTCTAGAACCTTTTATAATATCAGGTGTATTTCTTTCTTTTGGAGTCATAGAATTAATTATAGATTCTACTTTGATTATTATTTTTTTATTAAAGTATGAATCAAAATTTTTAATAATCATTTGATTATTAGGTAGTTTTTTTAGTAAATCTACCATGTTATCCATATTATTAATTTGTTTAATTTGTATTAAAAAATCATTTAAATTAAATTTATCACCTTTATTAATATTTGTAGTTATATTTTTAACTTGTTTTGTATCAACTTTTTCTTCAATTTCTTTTATTACAGATAACATATCGTGCATTCCTAGAATACGAGACGCTATTTGTTCTGGATTAAATATTTGTAATTTATTTAATTGTTCTCCATTTCCGATTAGTTTAATAGGTATATTTGTTAAATAACGAATAGATAATGCAATTCCTCCTCTTGCATCACCATCTATTTTTGTTAATATTACTCCTGTTATTGGTATAGAATTATTAAAAATGTTTATCATATTGATTGAATCTTGTCCCATCATCGAATCAACAACCAATAGCGTTTCAATTGGGTTAATTATTTGGTGTATATTTTTTATTTCGTTCATCATTGTTATATTTGTATGCAAACGACCAGCTGTATCAATTATTAATATGTCATACAGTTTGGATTTAGTGTACTCTAATGCTTGTTGTGCTATTTTTAATGGTTCGTTTGTAATATCAGTAGAAAAATAGTCAATATTAATTTTTTTAGATAAAATTTGAAGTTGTTTTATTGCTGCTAATCTATATACGTCAGTAGATGTTATTAATATTTTTTTTTTCTTGTTTTCTTTAATAAATTTTCCTAATTTTGCTACTGTAGTAGTTTTTCCTACTCCTTGTAGTCCTATTACTAATATTATAGCTGGTGGAGTAGTAGATAAATTAATTTTACTATTATTATTTCCCATAATGATAATAAGTTCTTGTTTAATAATTTTTAAAAATTCTTGACCAGGGGTTAAACTTTTGTTAACAATTGAACCTATAAATTTTTTTTTGATAGAAGAAATAAAATTTTGTATAACTGATAAAGATACATCAGCTTCCAATAATGCTTTTCTTATTTCTCTTAAAATTTTTTGAATATTTGTTTCTGTAATTCTACCTTGATTTGATATATTTTTAATTATGTGAGTTAAACTTTCAGTTAATTTATTAAACATAAGAATAATCCTTATAAAATGTAATAATGAAATAAATTATTAATTAAATTAGATCATTTTTAAATATTGTTCAATTTAAATGAATAGAATATATAATATAGTATTAATGTATAACTATAATATATTTTAATAATACTAAAGAATTAACAAAATTAATCTAATAAAATATTAATTTTGTTAATTATATTACTTAATAATATAAATATTATTTTTTAATATATTTTAATAATGTAATGAAATCGATGTTTATATCAACATATTGGTTTAATAAAATAATTTTTATATGGATAAATATATTCAGATTATACTTTTAATTTTTTTTTGAATATATTTGTATATATTTTCATAAAAATATTATAATTTTTAATTGTATTATTTTTATTACTTATTCTATAGAACGTGATTGTTATAATATTTGAATAAATATTATTTATTTATATAGCATCCTAATATTTTTATTTTTACTGCAATGTTATTTAAATTGTTTAAAATATTTTTATGTGTTTCTAAATATAAATTTGCAAGTACAGTGATATAAATTACTTTTAATGATGGGTCGTTAATGTTAGGACGAGATATTAATTTAATAATTTTTAATTTTAGTTTTGTAAAAATTAATTTTATATTATTAATATAATTAGAATATGGTTTTACATATAATATTAATTTTGTACGAACGTTATTTTGTTCTTTAATTATATTTAATTTATTATTTAAAATAATGAAACATGTTTTATTATTAATTTGATTGTTAATGTTTTTTTTTAGGATTTGTAAACAATAAACTTTTCCACTTTTTTCATTTCCTAACGCAGCATATTTTATATTTTGATGGTTTAAAATTGATTGCATGGCATCAGAACTGCTATTTGTATATTTTATTTTCCAATGTGGATATAATTGAATAAATTTATTAGATTGTATTAATGGTTGTTGATGAGTATAAATGGTTGTAATATCTTCAATTTTAGAATTTTTTAATCCTAATAAACAATGATTAATTTTTATATTTATTTTATCAATAATAAATAAATTAGTATTTTGTAATATGTCGTATATTTCATGAATAGAACCTGAACATGTGTTTTCAATTGGAAGAATAGCATAGGAGTTTGGATTACTTTCTGTTTTATTTATTACATCTATAAAAGTTGTACATGCATACATCATATAATTTTTAAGATATATTGTAGTATATTTTATAGCTGCAATATGAGAATATGATCCTTCAGGTCCAAGATAAAACAATTTATTGCAATTATATCGATTATTTTTTTTTAAAAATAATTCTTGAATTAAAACAGAATGCTTTACAATTATTTTGAAAATATTCAAAATCATTTGATCATTTAATTTTCTTTCTTTGGCTAATGTAATTACATTGTCTAATAATTGTTTTTCTCGATTTATATCTTTAACTGGTTTTTGGTTTTCTTGTTTTATCTTTGCTATTTCAATTGATATTAGTTCTCTTTTTTTTATTAAATCGATTATTTTTTTATCGATAGAGTTAATAATCGTACGTAGTTTTTGTAAAGGATCGATTGTATTCATCATAATTACCTATCAAAAATTTCGTGTTGTATTATGTAGCGTAACACAAAAACATTGTTTTATTTTGATTATATTGAAATAATTTTTTTTTATATATAATTGTTGTAAGTAGATTAATTGTAATTATATTTAATTATAAATGGTTATACAGTTTTGATGTGTATATAAAAATTTTTATTATTTAAAATAGTTAGATGTTTTATAGTTTTTACTAAAAATTATTTTTATTATCATTTCAATTGAAATTAGTAATAAATTTGTATATTCATAATTATTGATTAATATGATTTTGATCATAGATGATTTAATTTAATGTTTTATTCAATTATTGTAAATATTTTATATTATAAGTTGAAAACTTAATGTATGAATTATATATATATAAATTTAAATTTTATTAAGATATTTATTTTGTTATAATAGATAATATTTAATTAATAAAATAGTAATTTATTTAAAGAAATTACTTCAATCAAATGCATATAAATTATTTTTTAAATTACATTAATAATTTTTTAAGTTATACGTCGTTATTTTTTTTAAGTGTTGAAAAAATATTAATATTTCCATATTATTTTTATAGTTACGATTTGAATTATATATGTTATATGTAATTAATGTTTTTCAATGAATGTGTAAATTTAACACTATGTATAATATAATTAGTTATTATTATTTTATTCTGATTTTATCATAATAATATTTATATATTTTTTAGTACTAATTTAGGTGGTATTTATGAAAACTTTTTCTGCTAAACAAAATACTATACAAAGAAAATGGTATTATATTGACGCAAGTGAAAAAATATTAGGTCGTTTGTCTACAGAATTAGCAAGAAGATTACGTGGTAAACATAAAGTAGAATACACTCCTCATGTTGATGTAGGAGATTATTTAATTGTAATTAATGCAAGTAAAATAGTAGTAACAGGAAAAAAATATAAAAATAAATTATATTATCATCATACAGGTTATGTTGGAGGCATTAAGAAAATCAATTTTCAAGAAATGATATTAAAATATCCTGAAAGAATTATTGAAATAGCAGTAAAAGGTATGTTACCTAAAGGTCCATTAGGTAAAGTTATGATAAGTAAATTAAAAGTATATTCTAATAATATTCATAATCATATGGCTCAACAACCAAAATTTTTAGATTTTTAAAATAAAGAGGTGCAAATAAATATTATGAATCAAATAATGAATTATGGTACCGGAAGAAGAAAAAGTTCTTCTGCAAGAGTATTTCTTAAATTAGGAACAGGGAAAATTATGGTAAATAAAAGATCATTAGAGGAATATTTTGGACGTAAAACTTCTTGTATGGTCGTTAGACAACCATTAGAATTAGTTAATGTAAATCAAAAATTTGATTTATATATTACTGTTAAAGGTGGAGGAGTATCTGGTCAAGCCGGAGCGGTTCGTCAAGGAATTACGAAAGCGTTAATACAATATGATGCAATATTTCGATCTGAATTAAGAAATGCTGGATTTGTTACTCGTGATGCTAGAAAAGTAGAACGTAAAAAAGTAGGTTTAAGAAAAGCTAGATGTCGTCCTCAATTTTCTAAACGTTAATATCATAATTTTAATATATTTAATATTAAATCCCGGTATGATATTATCAAGCCGGGTTGTGAATTTCATATTATTTTTTTTTATATTATTAATATTAATTTATTTTTCTTAATTTCTATAATTTTTCATTTAATTTTAAAAATTCAAAAAGATCTATACATAATTTTTTAGTACCTATCTGATTTAAAGATGAAATTAAATAAATTTTATTGATAGGATTAATTAATAATTTTAAAATATTATTAATTTTTTCTTTTTGTTGTTTATGAGTTAATAAATCAATTTTATTGAATATTAGCCATCTTGTTTTGTTATATAAGTATATGTTGTATATTTTTATTTCATGTTCGATATCTTGTATATTTTTAGCAATAGTAGAACTACTATCAGATGCTATATCTACTATATGTAATAAAATTTTACATCGTTCTAAATGTTTTAAAAATTGTATTCCTAAGCCTATACCTTTTGATGCACCTTGAATTACACCAGGAATATCGGCTACAACAAAATTATTTTTTCTTATTTGTACTACTCCTAATATTGGTATTAGCGTAGTAAATGGGTATTCTGCTATTTTAGGTTTAGCAGATGATATTGATTGTATTAATGTAGATTTTCCAGCATTAGGTAATCCTAATGTACCTACGTCTGCTAATAATATTAATTCTAATTTTAAGTTTAATACTTCTCCTTTAGTTCCTTTTGTTCTTTGATATGGAGTTCTATTAGTAGAAGATTTAAATCGTGTATTCCCTAATCCATGCCAACCTCCACGAGCTATTAATATTTTTGAGTTATGTATGTTCATATCAATGATAATTTCATTGGTATAGTTATTAATTACTCTAGTTCCAATAGGAACATATAATATGAGGTCGTTTCCTTTTTTTCCTGATCGATTATTTGATTTTCCATTATCTCCATTAATAGCTGTAAATATTTTTTTAAATTTAAAGTGAAATAATGTATTTAAATTTCTAGATGTTTCTAACCATATATTTCCACCATTTCCTCCGTCTCCACCATTAGGTCCTCCTTTTGGTATGTATTTTTCTCTTCTAAAACTAATACATCCATCTCCTCCTTTTCCAGCTTGTACTTGAATAATAGCTTCATCTATAAATTGCATATTATATTTCCGTTTTTAAATTGATTCTAATTTCAATTAATTTTTTTTTTAAAATAGTAATTTATTGCTATAAATTACTATTAATTAAAATATAACTAATGTATATGTATTTAAAATAATCAATTTTTTAAATTATGTCGCTTTTTATATATAAATATAATTTATAGTATAATACTTATGTATAAGTACATCTGTGTTATTGTAGAAGAAAATGATATATATTATTAATTATAATTGATTAAATCAGTTTTGTTAGCAAATCACATTCGTTATAGAGGTAAACAATAAATATTTTATATTATTTAATGTTTTGGTATTATATTAATATATTTTTTTTGAATCTGTCCTTTAGTAACAAATTGTACATATCCATCAATTTTTGCAAATAAAGTATAATCTTTTCCGCAACCTATATTATTACCAGGATGAAATTTTGTTCCTCTTTGTTTGACAATAATATTACCTGATACAACTAACTCTCCTCCAAACTTTTTGATTCCTAATCTTTTGGAGTGAGAATCTCTACCATTCCTTGTAGATCCACCTGCTTTTTTATGTGCCATAAATAATGTTCCTTATGTTATATTTGTAATTTCTTGTATTTTTACAAGTGTAAATGATTGTCTGTGACCTTGTTGTTTTTTATAATGTTTTCTTCTTTTAAATTTGATAATATTAATTTTTTTATGTTTTCCTTGATTAATTATATGTGCTTTGATTACACTATTAGTAAGGTATGGTTTTCCAATTTTTAGAATATTATTATTAGAAATCATTAAAATTTGTGTAAATTGAACTTGTTCTCCAATATTTTTATTTAATTTCTCTATTTGAATTATCTGTCCTGGTTTAACTAAATATTGTTTGCCACCATTGTTAAAAATCGCATACATAATAAACTCCAGTTTTATACACTATGTTTAATTATTATTTATGAATAAAAATATATACATATATTATAATTAAGTAATGATGTAAATAATAAATTGTATAATATATTTTAATATAAAGAATAAATATAGTATAATTTTTTTTAAAAAAGTAAGATTTTAATCTATGTATGTATAAGTTAATTTATCTTAAAATATATTATTAGATAATTGATTAAGATTAATAAATTAATTGTCTAATATATATTAGATATTAATTTATTTATTTATTACTTGTTTTGTATATTTAATAATAAATATTATTTATTATTTGTATTGTTGTTATGTTCATAATAATAAAAGATGTATATTTTATCAAAAACAAAATAATAATAATTTCCTATTAAGGTATATTATTCATTCTTTTTTTTTTTACATATATATGTTAATAACGATATATAGACTAATCATAAATTTATGTTTTTTCAATTATAACAAATCGATTATCAAAAATTATTTCAATAAATATATTACTAGTAATAATATATATTTAAACTTATATTTAGTGTATCAAATATTTTTTTAATAAATTAATAATTTATTTTTTGCATATGTAATAGAATGATATGTATGTATAATGTAATGAGTTTTAGTTAATATATAAGTAGATAATTAAGATTTTTATATGGTATTTTGTATAATTAATTAAAATATATTTAATTATTAGTAATAAATGGTATATATTTTTTGATTGCATGAACATATTTTTTTTTTTACATTTAATATATGAATTTAAATATATTTTTTTTTTTATATATTATTTTTTTTATCCCATTCTATAGGTGTAAAAGTTTTAATAGATACAGCATGAATTTCTTGATTAGCAAAATACTTCATTAAGGGAACATAAATAGTTTGTTGTCGTTTTACATTATTCATTCCTAAAAAAATTTTTCCAATTGCTATAATTTCTATATGATTATGATCACCTGTAATATTCACTTGTTGTAAAGAAATTGATTTCATTAATATTGATTTAATTTTATTATGTTCCATAATTTTTAATTTAATTGAAAAGTGAGTAATAAATATTTTATATTTTTATGTGAATTAATATAAATTAGCTGATAAGAAATATATGTATATTGCTTTAAATTTGTTATTTAATTTAATTAAATAATATCATAAATTAGGTTTAATTAAAATAATGTTTTATACATTGATATTGAAATTTTAATTGATTTAAATTATTAAATGTAATTGATATTACAAAACATTTTTTTTAGAAAATCAAGTAGTAGAATTATTTTACTATTGTTTTAAATTGGAAGCAATAATTAGATTATTGAATTATTTTTTTTTTTTCAACATTTATTAAAATTTAAATATTAAATTTAATTTTAATAATATATAAAAGTTATTTGATTAAAATAATTAATAATATTAATGGTATATATGCGATTGTATTTTTATGATGTTACAAAATAATATTGACTATTAGTATTATTTTTATTTAAAAAATTATTCCAGTAAGGATAAATAATTTATATAATATCAACATATATCTTAATATTTATAGTTTATGATTATAAAATATGTCTTTTTGATAAATGGAATTATTTTTAATGTAACTTAATTATATAAATTTATATATTGTAGATTTTTTATAATTAATATTAGAATAAATTATTTATGTGTTAATTCTAGAGGTGTACAGTATGATAAATAATAAGTTTCCAATGACGGTTAAAGGAGCTGAGAAATTGCAAAATGAGCTTATAAATTTAAAAAATATTAAACGTCCGAATATCATTGCTGCAATTGCAGAAGCAAGAGAACATGGTGACTTAAAAGAAAATTCTGAATATCATATAGCAAGAGAAGAACAAAGTTTCTGTGAAGGTAGAATTAAGGATATAGAAAATAAGTTATTTAATGCTCAGATTATAGATATAAAAAAGATTGCTAATACCGGAAAAGTAATTTTTGGGGTTACTGTTAGTATTATGGATATAACAAACAAAAATATTTTTAAATATTGCATTGTAGGTGATGATGAATCAGATTATAAAAAAAAATTAATTTCTATTAATTCTCCAATAGCAAGAGGATTAATTGGAAAAAGTTTAAATGATATTGTATATATTAAAACTCCTGGTGGAAGCGTTCAGTATAAAATTATTCAAGTAGAACATATTTAATAAATAGTTCATATATGAAATATTTCTTTTAATAATTATATATGTCAAACAAAATATTTTTTATAATTAAAAAAATCCTAAATAAATTATTATAAATATTATAAAGAATAAATTAAATTAAAGTATGGTTATTTTTTTTATTTTAATTTTATGATTTATATTATATATAGTACTAATTCATTGTTAATTAATCTTATGTTTCTTAAAAAAAAAAATGGTAGTTCTAAAAAATGGTTAAATGAACATTTTCAAGATAAATATGTTAAACAAGCAAAAAAAAACAAACTACGTTCTAGAGCATGGTTTAAATTAGAACAAATTGATAATAAATATAAATTGCTTCATGTAGGAATGAATATAATTGATTTAGGTTCTTCTCCAGGTAGTTGGTTAGAATATTCTGTTAACAAAATTGGAGATACAGGGACAATTATTGCTTGTGATATTTTACCTATGAAAAATATTAATAATGTAAATTTTATTCAAGGTGATCTACGTGATAATATGGTATTAAATAAATTATTTTTTTTTTGTAAAAATAAAAAATTTAATTTAGTTATGTCAGATATGTCACCTAATATAAGTGGATATACTCTAATAGATTTACCTAGGATATTTTTTTTGAATGAATTAGCTTTATTTATAGCTAATAAAGTATTAATTCACAATGGTATATTTTTAGTAAAATCATTTTTAGGAAAAGGTTTTGATAGTTTCTTAAAGAAGTTACATACAGTTTTTTTACAAGTAAAAACTTATAAACCAGATTCTTCAAGAAGTCGCTCTAGAGAAATTTTTATTTTAGCTATAGGGCTAAAATATTAATGAATTATTTTTTTGTTAACAAAAATATGAGGTTAATTCATTGAATGACATGGCTAAAAACCTGGTTCTTTGGTTAGTTATTTCAGCAATTTTAATATCTGTTTTTCATAATTTAGGTTCTGAAAACGATAATTATCATAAAATAGATTATTCAACTTTTTTATCTGAAGTAAATCAAAACCAGGTTCGTGAAGCACATATTAATGGTCGTGAAATTAGTGTCACTAAAAAAGATAGCAGTAAATATATGACTTTCATTCCTATTCGTGATCCTAAGTTACTTGATAATCTTTTAATGAGAAATGTGAAAGTTACAGGAGATATTCCTGAACCTCCTAGTCTTATTGCATCTATATTTATTTCATGGTTTCCTACATTATTATTAATTGGAGTATGGATTTTTTTCATGAGACAAATTCAATTAGGTAGTGGAAAAGGTGCAATGTCTTTTGGAAAAAGTAAAGCAAGGATGTTAAAAGATAATCAAATTAAAATTACTTTTTCTGATGTAGCAGGATGTGATGAGGCTAAAGAAGAAGTAAAAGAACTAGTAGAATATTTAAAAGAACCTTCTAAATTTCAAAAATTAGGTGGAAAAATTCCTAAAGGATTACTAATGGTAGGCCCACCTGGTACAGGAAAAACTTTACTTGCTAAAGCAATTGCTGGTGAAGCAAAAGTTCCATTTTTTACGATTTCTGGATCAGATTTTGTAGAAATGTTTGTTGGAGTTGGAGCATCTAGAGTGCGTGATATGTTTGAACATTCTAGAAAGTCATCTCCATGTATAATATTTATTGATGAAATTGATGCTGTAGGTAGGCAAAGAGGTACAGGTTTAGGAGGAGGACATGATGAAAGAGAGCAAACTTTAAATCAAATGTTAGTTGAAATGGATGGATTTGAAGGAAATGAAGGTGTTATTTTGATTGCTGCTACAAATCGACCAGATGTATTAGATCCAGCTTTATTAAGACCCGGTCGTTTTGATCGTCAAGTGATTGTTCCTTTACCAGATTTAAGAGGTAGAGAACAAATTCTTAAAGTACACATGAAAAAAGTTCCTTTATCAAAGAATGTAGTTCCAATGATTATAGCAAGAGGAACACCTGGTTTTTCTGGTGCTGATTTAGCTAATTTAGTTAATGAAGCAGCTCTATATGCTGCCAGATCTAATCAATTAGTAGTATCTATGATAGAATTGGAGAAAGCGAAAGATAAAATAATGATGGGATCTGAAAGAAAATCAATGATTATGACAGATATGCAAAAAGAATCGACTGCTTATCATGAAGCAGGTCACGTAATTATTGGTCAATTAGTTCCAGAGCATGATCCAGTACATAAAGTAACAATTATACCTAGAGGACAAGCTTTGGGAATTACATTTTTCCTTCCCAAAGAAGATTTTTTTAGTATTAGTCGACAAAAATTAGAAAGTCAAATATCAACTTTATATGGTGGTCGTTTAGCTGAAGAAATAATTTATGGTTTAGATAGAGTTTCTACTGGTGCAGCAAATGATATTAAAATAGCTACTAATTTAGCTAGAAAAATGATTACACAATGGGGGTTTTCAGATAAATTAGGACCATTATTATATTCAGAAGATGAAGGAGAAATTTTTTTAGGAAAAACTGTAGTAAAATCTAAATATATATCTAATGAAACCACTAGAATTGTTGACGAAGAAGTAAAATTATTGATAGAAAAAAATTATTTTAGAGCTAAAAAAATATTAAATGAAAATATAGACATATTACATTTAATGAAAGATGCATTAATAAAATATGAGACAATTGATTCTATGCAAATCAGTGATTTAATGAATAGAAAACCAGTTCGTCCACCGGAATTTTGGTCTGATAAAAATATTGATCATACTATTATTTAATTTTTTATAATTACTAATTTTATATTAATAATTTACAAATATTTTTTTTATTAGTATATTTATAATGTTATCTAGAATTCTATTCTCATTATTATTTAAATGTATGTTAATAACAAAATAATTTCAATATTTTATTTTGTTTTCATAATAATCGTATGAATTATAACATTTTTATTTATTATAGAAATGACGATAATTATTAATAATTAAAATCTCATTTTTTTTTTAATGTTTAATTTTATTTTAATTATGTGAATTAATCAGGATGTGATAATATATGTATGATTTTTTTTTATATTTTTTATTGTAATATCATTTTTATTAATTTTTTTAATTATGATTCAATCAGAAAAAAATACGAATGTTAATTCTATAGAAGAAAATGGGATAAATAGTATATTTAATTCATATAGAAAAAATAATATAGTAATAGTTACGAGTTGTATAGCAGCTGTTTTTTTTATTGTTGCATTAATATTATGCCGAATTATTATTTATGAAGAAACTCAACATTTAATATTAGATGATAATCAAAAAGAACTAGTTCATATGAATAAAAATACTAAAAATAAAATAATTTTTAATGGAGATATTCCTAGATAATATAGAGTATTAAAGTATAGTTTAAAACATTTATTATTTGCCGAAGTGGTGAAATTGGTAGACACGCTACTTTGAGGTAGTAGTGCTGTAATTTAGGCGTACGGGTTCAATTCCCGTCTTCGGCATTAAATTAATTAAAGTCATTCATAATATAATGTAAAAAAAATATTTTTTGTAATGTATATTATTACTAATTAAATTGTTATTTATATAACAAATAATATATATATATATAAAATATATAACACTATATATAATATATTCAATTTTTTATTGCTATTGTAATTTATTAATTGTTATATATTTTTTTTTAGGGTGACAAATATGTAAAACCCCGAATTTAATCGGGGTTTTTTATTATTTATGTAATATTATATAAATTTATTACAATATAACATTGAAATGTTATTTTTAAATTTATACAAAATAATCATTTGTTAATTATTAAAATATTATCAATTAAAAATTAATTTTTAATTATGAAATTATAAACTTCTACATAGGATAAATAAAATTTTATTAATAAATATTAAATATTAATAATTAATTACATTAAATGTTGTAATATTGTTATATTGATATAAATATAAGTACATGTTTATTGTAAGTTGTATTACAGTATTTAATTTAATTATACACTTATATATTTTGTATTAATTTTAAACTAAATACATATGTATTTTGTTATATTTTATTTAAAAATTTATATTTTAAATATAATTGTTAATTAATGGTGATTTTAAAAAAAATAATATAATTAAAATTATTAATAAAAATAAAAATAGTATATTAAATTAATAGTTTATTGAAAAATATATTAAGGTTAATTAAGATGAATAAAGAAATCTTAGCTGTTGCAGAAGCAGTTGCTAATGAAAAATCTTTACCTCGAGAAAAAATTTTTGAAGCTTTAGAAATAGCATTAGCTACAGCAACAAAAAAAAAATATGATAAAGACATTGATATTCGAGTGAGTATTGATCGAAAAACAGGGTATTTTACTACTTTTAGAAGATGGTTGGTCGTACATGAAGTGACACAACCAACAAAAGAAATTACAGTAGAAGCAGCTTGTTTTGAAAATAAAATAATTCAAGTTAATGATTATATTGAAGATAAAATACCATCAGTAGTATTTGATAGAATTACTACTCAAACAGCTAAACAAGTTATTGTACAAAAGGTTCGTGAAGCAGAACGAGCTATGATTGTTGCACAATTCCGTCTCCGATTAGGTGAAATTGTTGCTGGAATAGTAAAAAAAAATAATCGAGACAATATTATTTTAGATTTAGGTAACAATGCAGAAGCTTTAATTATGCGTGAAGATATGTTACCTAGAGAAAATTTTAGACCAGGAGATCGGATTAGAGGAGTATTATATGCAGTACAACCTGAATCTAGAGGAGCACAACTATTAGTTAGTAGATCAAAAGATGCAATGCTTATAGAATTGTTTCGAATAGAAGTTCCAGAAATAGGAGAAGAAGTTATTGAAATTAAATCTACAGCTAGAGATCCTGGTTCCCGTGCTAAAATAGCTGTTAAAACTAATGATAAAAGAATTGATCCAGTAGGAGCATGTGTAGGTATGCGTGGAGCAAGAGTACAAGCGGTTTCTAGTGAATTATGTGGAGAAAGAATTGACGTTGTATTATGGGATGAAAATTATCCACAATTTGTAATTAATGCCATGTCTCCAGCAGAAGTTGCTTCTATTATTGTTGATGAAGATTCTCATACTATGGATATTGCTGTAGAAAGTAGTAATTTAGCACAAGCTATTGGAAGAAATGGACAAAATGTTCGTTTAGCATCTCAATTAACAGGATGGGAATTGAATGTTATGACAGTAGAAGAATCAGGAATAAAACATAAAAAAGATTCTAGTAATATTTTTCGTTTATTTAAAAATACTCTATGTATTAATGATACTTTGGCTCAAATTTTAATTGATGAAGGATTCACTAAAATAGAAGAATTAGTTTATATTTCATTTGAAGAATTATTAAATATAAAAGGTTTTGATGTTGCTTCAGTAAAAAATATTCGTAAAAAAGCAAAAAATGCATTGATTCATTTTAAGCTAGAAAACAAAAATAGTATGGAACAACATGAAATAATTGATACTCATTTATTAAATTTACGTGGTATGACACAATCTGTAGCTTTTGAATTATCAAAAAAAAAAATATTTACTTTAGAAAATTTAGCTGAACAAAGTATCAATGATTTAATTGATATAAAAGAATTAAATGTAGTTCAAGCTGGTGAATTAATTATGGAAGCAAGAAATATCTGTTGGTTTAATAACGAATGTAAATAATAGGAAAATTATAGTATGATTGATCGTGTTAATTTAAAATTACTTGCTGAAGCGATAAATATTCCTATAAATCAATTGATTGAAAAATTATCGGAAATAGGTATAGTAAAAACAAAACTTGATTTTATCACTGATGATGAAAAAGTTATTTTATTAAAAAAATTAAACATTAATACAAAAATTAATTTAAATACATTTATCTTACAAAGAAAAAAACATAGTACTTTAAATATTTCTACTGCTAATGGTAAACATAAAATCATTCCAGTTGAAGTTCGAAAAAAACATGTATATTTAAAAAATAAAATAGAAGACAGTATAAATATTAATTCTCATACAAATAAATTATATGAGAATGATAATTTGATATTAAATACTAAAAAACAAGAAATTAATTCTCTTGCTCAATGTATGCAAAAGGTAAATGGTTCATTGAATAAAAAAAATAAATTTTCGTTTAAAAATTCTATAAAAAATGAATCTAATCATGTGTCTGTAAATAATTCAGTAAAAGAATCTAAAATAAAAGATAAAAAACGTAGATCTGAAATATTTTCTCGATCTATAGTTGAAAAAAAAGAAAAATTACATGATAAATTAAAAAATTGGGTTATGGAAAATAACAATAAAAAAGAGTTTGTATCTAAAAAAAAATGTTTTGTTAATGTTTTAGAGGAAAACAAACATGATAATTTAGAAAAAAAGTATCGGGAAAATATTTATAAGAATAAAATTCATAAACAGCAAAAAAAAAATAATAATTTTGTTTTAAGTAAAATAGATCAAGAAGATAAAAATTATCTTATAAAGTACAGTAAAAAAAACAACAAAAATTGTTTATTATTACAGCAACGTTTTCAAAAACCAGTTAAAAACATTAATAGAAACATAGTTATTGGAGAAACTATCACAGTATCAGAATTAGCTAAAAAAATGGCAGTTAAGACTAATGAAATAATTAAAACTATGAATATTATAGGAGGTGTGGCTACTTCTGATCAAATATTAGAACAAGATATGGCACAATTAATAGCAGAAGAAATGGGTCATAAAGTTACTATATATTGTGAAAATAAATTAGAACAAACTGTCATGAAAGATCGAAAACAAGGATTAATGCATCAAGTAAATCGAGCTCCTATTGTCACTGTTATGGGACATGTAGATCATGGTAAAACATCATTATTAGATTATATTCGTTCAACTAATGTAGTTTCTAAAGAATCAGGTGGAATTACACAGCATATTGGTGCATATCATGTAAAAACTAAAAATGGAATTATTACATTTTTAGATACTCCTGGTCATTCAGCTTTCACTGCTATGAGAGCTAGAGGAGTGCATGCTACTGATATAGTAGTCTTAGTAGTAGCTGCAGACGATGGTGTAAAACCTCAAACTATTGAAGCTATTCAGCATGCTCAAGCAGCAAAAGTTCCAGTGATAGTAGCAATTAATAAAATTGATAAAAAAGAATCTGATACAGAAATAATTAAAAATCAATTGACTAAATATGGAATTGTTCCAGAAAACTGGGGTGGTGAAAATATATTTGTTCATATTTCTGCAAAGACAGGAGAAGGTATCAATGATTTATTACATTCAATTTTATTACAAGCTGAATTATTAGAATTGTATTCTAGTTCTGATGGAATGGCTTCTGGAGTTGTAATTGAATCTTCTTTAGATAAAAGAAGAGGTCCAATTGCTACAGTATTAGTAAAAGAAGGTAAATTAAGTAAAGGTAATATTGTATTATGTGGATGTGAATATGGTCGTGTAAGAGCTTTATTAGATGAAAAAGGGAAAGATGTAACAACAGCTGGTCCATCAATTCCAGTTCAAATATTAGGTTTATCTGGAGTTCCAAATGCTGGAAACGTGATGACTGTAGTTAGAAATGAAAAACAAGCTAGAGAAGTGGCTATATATAGAAAAAATCAATTTCGAGCATCAAAAATATCTATTCAAAGAACAGCAAATATTGAAAATATGTTTAGTAATATTATTACTAAACATAATACTGAATTAAATATTATAATAAAAACAGATGTTCAAGGTTCATTAGAAGCTATTTCGGATTCATTATTGAATATTTCTAATAAAGAAATATTAATTAAAATAGTTAGTTCTGGTGTTGGTGGAATTACAGAGACTGACGTATTATTAGCATCGGCTTCAAAAGCAATTATTTTGGGTTTTAATGTTCGTGCAGATAATACTGCTCGTAAAATGGTTATATTAGAAAATATAGATTTACGTTATTATTCTGTAATATATAATTTAATTAGTGAAGTAAAAGAGCTAATGTCTGGTATGTTAGAACCTAAATATAAACATGAAATTATAGGATTAGCAGAAGTACGAAATATATTTAAATCTCCTAAATTTGGAGATGTTGCAGGATGTATGGTTATAGAAGGAATAATTAAAAAAAATAAACCTATTAGAATATTGAGAAATCATATAGTACTATATGAAGGTGAATTAGAGTCATTACGACGTTTTAAAGATGACGTAAATGAAGTTAGAAATGGATTAGAATGTGGAATAGGAGTAAAAAATTATAATGACATTCGTATAAATGACATTATAGAAGTTAGTAATACAATTTCTATTAAGCGTATAATTTAATATTATTATAGTTTCTTTAAGTATTTAAAGTTCAAGGATATTATAATTTGAAAAAAAATAATTATAGAATAATTCAAATCGGTCAAGAAATTAAAAAATGCATTGCTTTTATTTTAAAAAAAAATATTAATGATCCAAGAATAAGCTTAAATATTTCTATATTAGATGTATTAGTATCTGCAGATTGCTCTTTAGCTAAAGTATTTTTTAGTCTGTTAAGAGAAAAAGAAGTAAAAGATATAATTAAAATATTAAATCATGCTTCTAGTTATATTAGAAAAAAATTGAGTCAATATTTGTATTTACGAGTAGTACCAGTATTAAATTTTATTTACGATGATTCTTTTTTAAAAGGTATAGCTATTAGTAAAATTATTAATCATGCATTAATAATAGATTCTAATTGTAAAATAATTAAGCATAGGAATATAATTTAAATTTATGAAATTTAGGTATCACATTAATGGAGTTTTATTAATAGATAAACCTAAAGGAATATCTTCTGCGCAAGTTGTAAAACAAGTAAAAAATATTTTTCAAGTATCAAAAGTAGGACATACAGGTGCTTTAGATCCATTAGCTACTGGTATATTACCTATTTGTTTTGGTGAATCTACAAAATTTTCTAATTATTTATTAAATTCGAATAAACGTTATTTAGTAATAGCTAAATTAGGAATAAAAACTGATACTTCTGATGCAGAAGGAAAAATTATTAAAGAGAGAAAAATTAATTTCACTAATTATCAGTTGCAATTAATTTTAAAAAAATTTATTGGTAATATAGATCAACAACCTTCAATGTATTCAGCTATAAAATATAGAGGTATTCCATTATACAAATATGCTAGAGAAGGAATTACAATCAACCGAGAGACTAGAAAAATTATAATCTATGAGTTAAACTATATTATACATAATAAAAAATTTATAAAATTAGAAATATATTGTTCTAAAGGAACATATATTCGTACTCTTATAGATGATTTGGGAGAAGAGTTAGGATGTGGTGCTCATGTTGTATTTTTACGTCGTATACAAGTTGGATTTTATAATTTAACTAATTTAGTTAATCTTGAAAAATTAAATAATTTAAAAATTTACTATCATGAGAATAATTTAATATATTCTAAATATATAAAAAAACTATTATATCCTATTGATAGTCCTATTTCTCATTTATCCAAAATCAATCTCAATGAAGATGAATCGAAAAAAATAATTCAAGGACAAGCTATAAAATTAAGTCGTATCTATATATTTCCACGTAAAACTGTTCGTATTATTAATATTCATACTAAATTATTTATAGGTATCGGGAAAATTAATCAAGATAATTTTCTCATTCCAATAAGATTAATTTCAATATGTTTATAAATAATAATTTTTAATTATTATTTATTTTTTTATGTGATTAATATAATAATGAATATAAGAGGTCTAATATGTTTCTAGAATCAAAAATAAAAGATTTAATTAAAAAATATGGTAAAAATAAAATGGATACTGGGGTATCTGAAGTACAAATTTCTTTGCTAACATATAAAATTAATCATTTACAAAAACATTTTATGCAGCATAAAAAAGATCATTGCGGTAGAAGAGGTCTTTTACAAATGGTAGCTAAACGTAGAAAATTGTTAAATTATTTAAAAATAAATAATATTTCCAGATATTTTAATATAATTAATGATTTAAGTTTAAGAAGATAGTTTTTTAAATATATATTTTTTGAAAAATCATTGTAATTATTGGTAATTAAGTATTATAAATACATATATTTAAAAATATTTTTTTTTCATTATTAAATAATAAAATTATAATATGTATTATAATGTATTATATTAAATATATGTATGTATTGTTTTATTATCAATAAATTTTATTATATTCACTATAATCAAGTGGTATTTTTTCATATATGTGACACAATTAACTGTATCTTAAGGATGTAATTTTGCTAAATCCGATTGTACGTAAATTTCAATATGGTCGACATACTATTACAATAGAAACAGGTATATTGGCAAGACAGGCTACTGCAGCTGTCATGGTTAGTATGGATGATACAGCTGTTCTTGTTACAGTTGTAGCAGATAAGAAAGTATCATCAAATCAAAAATATTTCCCTTTGACTGTTAATTATCAAGAACGTTCCTATTCTGCAGGTAGAATTCCTGGAGGTTTTTTTCGTAGAGAAGGCCGTCCTAGTGAAAATGAAATATTGATAGGAAGACTAATTGATAGACCTATAAGACCACTTTTTCCTAAACATTTTACTAATAATGTTCAAATAATAGCTACAGTTGTTTCTTTTAATCCTAAAGTTAATCCAGATATTGTAGCGATCATTGGAGCGTCAGCAGCATTATCGATTTCTGGATTGCCATTTCGTGGTCCTATAGCTGCATCAAGAGTAGGATATATACATAACCAATATGTTTTAAATCCTTCTAATGATGATATGAAAGATAGTAAATTAGATTTAATTGTATCAGGAACTAAAAATGCTGTTCTCATGGTTGAATCAGAATCTGATATATTAAATGAAGAAGAAATATTAAATGCTATTGTTTTTGGACATAAAGCTCAGCAGGTAATTATCGATAATATTATATCTTTAACTAATGAAGTTGAACCAAAAATTTGGGAAATTACTCATAAATCTTATAATCCAATTTTGTTTTTTCGTGTTGCATCATTGTCAGAATATCGAATTAGTAATGCATATCAAATTATTGAAAAAAAAAATAGGCATGATGAACTTAATTTGATTAAAGAAGAAGTAATTTCTACTTTATTTGATGAACATTTCATTTCGAATGATTGGGAAATTGATGATATTTTTTATGAAATTGAAAGGAATATAGTTCGTAATAGAATATTAAATGGAAAATTAAGAATCGATGGTAGAGAACCCGATATGATTCGTGCCTTGGATGTAAGAACAGGAGTATTACCAAGAACACATGGTTCTTCTTTATTTACCAGAGGTGAAACACAAGCTTTAGTTTCTGTTACTTTAGGAACTTCTCGAGATGCTCAAAATGTAGATGAATTATTTGGCGATCGATTAGAAAATTTTTTATTCCATTATAATTTTCCACCTTATGCAGTTGGTGAAATTGGTATGATTAGTTCTCCTAAAAGAAGAGAAATAGGACATGGTAGATTAGCAAAGAGAAGTTTGTTATCAGTAATGCCAAGTATAGATATTTTTCCATATACTATTAGAATTGTTTCAGAAATTACAGAATCTAATGGATCTTCTTCTATGGCATCAGTTTGTGGAGCTTCATTAGCATTAATGGATGCTGGAGTACCAATTTCTTCTTCTATTGCTGGTATAGCTATGGGATTAATCAAAGAAGGTGATCATTATATAATTTTATCAGATATTTTAGGAGATGAAGATCATTTAGGTGATATGGATTTTAAAGTAGCTGGAAGTAAATCAGGTATTACTTGTTTACAGATGGATATGAAGATAGAAGGAATTACTAGTGAAATTATTAGATGTGCTTTAGTACAAGCTAAATATGCTAGACTACATATTTTAAATGTTATGGAAAAAGCATTACATTATCCTAGAGGAGACATTTCTGAATTTGCACCAAGAATTTATACTATTAAAATTAATCCAGAAAAAATTAAAGATTTAATTGGTAAAGGTGGATCGGTTATTCGTCTATTAACTGAAGAAACTGGTACAACTATTGAAATAGAAGATACTGGAATAGTTAAAATTTCTGCAGTAATTAAGGAACAAGCAAAAATTGCTATTCGTAGAGTTAAAGAGATTACTTCTGAAGTAGAAGTAGGGAAGATATATTTAGGAAAAGTAACTAGAATTGTTGATTTTGGAGCTTTTGTATCAATTGGAATAGGTAAAGAAGGATTAGTTCATATTTCTCAAATTGCTGATAAACGTGTAGAAAAAGTAACAGATTATCTGAAAATTGATCAGAAAGTATCAGTAAAAGTATTAGAAGTAGATCGACAAGGTCGTTTGCGTTTAAGTATGAAAGAAATACAAGAAAAATAATTTTTATTAAATATTTAACAGTATAAATATATTTTATTGAAAATATACATATATTTTGAATTTTTTTTAAAAATATAAATATTTTTTAAAAAAAATTTATAAATTATAGTTATTAATTATTTTAAATTTATATTTTGATATTATAGATTTATAATTTATAAATAATTAAGCACATTCGTGATGGATAACATAAAAATCATATTATAGTTTAATTTTTTTTACGACATAAAGTATGTTATAAATTTTAATTAATACATAATTATGTTTTTATAAAAATATTACTTTTTACCAGAAACAATTTTGGTGTGAGAGATGAAAATATAGTAAATTTTGAATCCATTATATTTTTTAATTTGGGCTGGTTGACATTTTCTAATGATAATACTAATTAAATATTTTCATAATAAGTTATGTAGACTAGCTTTTGTTACTTAAGAGGCACATGTACTACATGACTTATATTGAAACTACATTTTCTATTTTTGGATTAAAACCTTCAATAATACAAGCATTAAATGAAATGGGATATATTAAACCATCTCCTATCCAAGAGACTTGTATTCCTCATCTTTTAGAAGGAAAAGATGTATTAGGTATGGCACAAACTGGAAGTGGAAAAACGGCTGCTTTTGCTTTACCGTTACTGAATAATATTACTATTAATTTAAAGTTTCCTCAAATTTTAGTTTTGGCACCGACTAGAGAATTAGCAGTTCAAGTAGCAGAGGCATTTTCCGATTTTTCTAAACATATTTTTGGAATTCATGTGTTGGCTTTATACGGAGGTCAAAGATATGAATTACAACTTAAATCTTTAAAAAAAGGTCCTCAAATTGTAGTTGGAACACCAGGTCGTTTATTAGATCATTTAAAAAGAGGTACTTTAAATTTATCTCATTTACGAGGTTTGGTATTGGATGAAGCAGATGAAATGCTTAGAATGGGATTTATTGAAGATGTTGAAGAAATTATGAATCAAATACCTAAAAACCATCAAACGGCTTTGTTTTCTGCTACTATGCCTGAAGTCATTCGTCGTATTTCTCGTAGATTTATGAAAGATCCAAAAGAAATTAAGATTCAATCCAATATTAAAACCAGACCTAATATTAAACAAAGCTTTTGGATAGTAACTGGTAGAAAAACAGATGGTTTAATTAGATTTTTAGAAGTTGAAGATTTTTCTGCAACAATTATTTTTGTTCGAACAAAAAGTGCTACTTTAGAAGTATCTGAAGCTTTAGAACGAAATGGTTATAATAGTGCAGCTTTAAATGGTGATATGAATCAAGCATTACGTGAACAGACATTAGAAAAATTAAAAGACGGACGTTTAGATATTTTAATAGCTACTGATGTAGCAGCTAGAGGATTAGATGTAGATAGAATTAGTTTTGTAATAAATTATGATATACCTATGGATGCTGAATCTTATGTACATCGTATTGGTCGTACTGGTAGAGCTGGTAGAACAGGTAAAGCTTTATTGTTTGTAGAAAATAGAGAACGTCGTTTATTACGTAATATTGAAAGAATTGTAAAAATAAATATTCAAGAAATTAAATTACCAAATTTAGAATTATTAAGTGAGCGTCGGTTAAAAAAATTTTCTGAAAAAGTAAAAATTCAATTAAATAGTACTGATTTACATGAATATTGTTCTTTACTACCTAAAATACAGCCAGAAAATGAATTAAATATAGAAAAATTAGCTGCTGCTTTATTAAAAATGGCTCAAGGTGAGAGACCATTAATTATTAAATCCGATTTATTTTTAAAACAATATAATCAAGAAATTCGTTATATAGATGAAACCAATCGTTATACAGATAAAAATAAAAATTTTCGTGTTCGTAAAGATCGTAAAGATTATTTAGAAATGGATGTATATAAAATTGAAGTTGGTCGAAATGATGGAGTAGAAGTTAGACATATAGTGGGTGCGATAGCCAATGAAGGAGATATTAGTAGTCGTAATATTGGACATGTGAATGTTTTTTCTTCTTATTCTACTGTTGAATTACCTAAATCTTTATCTAATAATTTATTAAAAACTTTTTCTCGTACTCGTATTTTAAACAAACAAATTAATATGAAAATTTTTAATGAAGAAAAATTGAAAGAACGTCGTGTTTTTTCTAAACCTATGAAAAAAAAAATAGATCGTACAATAATTCGTCGTTTTTCAGATCGTCGTGTATATCAATCAAATATGACTAATACATCTAGAAATCAAGAGTAATTATTTTAATTACAAAATATAAAAACATTTTTTATTTTTATTTATATTTTTTAGTGTGGTAGAATTTAATTTCTACCACTTAATAAAATTAATAATTAATCATGTTTATATGCTATTGCTTCGATTTCAATTTTAACTTTTTTAGGTAAAGATTGAACTTCTATACATGATCTTGCCGGAAAGTATGTTGTATTATTTTCTAGAAAAAATTTTTTGTATACTGTATTAATTTTATCTATATCTTCCATATTAACTATATATATTGTAGTTTTAATAATATTTTTTACTTCAAAATTAGAAGATAATAATATAGATTTAATATTAGATAATGTAAGATAGGTTTGTTTTATAATATCTTCTGGAATTTGATTAGATTGTGCATCTATTGGTATTTGTCCAGATGTAATTAGATAATTATTTATTTGTATAGCTTGAGAATATGGACCTATAGGTTCTGGTGCATTTTTTGTATATATATTATGAAACATATAAAATCCTATTTTTTTTTTTTAATTTATATATTATTAGATTTATGTGATATAAAATGTTTTATTATATTCTGAGTTTTGTACATTTATGGATTAGTACCATAATTTACTTTTATTAAAATTTATATGTATATATTTTCATTAATTTTTATTACAATTTTATAAAATTTATAAAGTAATAGTACTGTATAACCTATATTAAATATATAGAATAAAACATTCTTATTGATAATAATAAAATTTTAAAATTAATAGTTATTGATTATATTACATGAATAATATATTATAAATTATTGATTATTATAAGTATTAATTCAATGATTTTTAATTTATCTATATCAATTATTTTATTATAAGCTTGTTTATTATTATAAATAACTCATATATTACTTATATATATAATTATTTAGATAATCAATTAATCAATTTTTATTGTTCGTTTGTTATAAAAATAGATTTATTACTATACAAATTATTCTGGTAGTAATGTAGATATAATTAATGCTTTTATTGTATGTAGTCTGTTTTCAGCTTGTTGAAGAATTATATTATTATGTAATTTGAAGATTTCATTAGTAATTTCTATTCCATCTTTTAATTGAAAGGTATTTAATATTTTTTTTCCTATTTCTGTTTGATTATCATGTAGAGCTGGTAAACAATGTAAAACTTTTATATTTGGATTATTAGTCAACTCTAACATAGAGTGATTAATCTGATATTTTTTTAATAATGCAATTTTTTCTTTCCATGTATTTTTTGGTTCTCCCATTGATATCCAAACATCAGTATAAATGAAATCTACATTGTTTACTCCTTCTTTAATATCTTCAGTACATAAAATATATTTTTTATATTCTGCAATTTTTTTTTGACAGACATTCAGAAAACTATTTTTTGGCCAATATTTTTTAGGTGACACTATTCTTAAATTAAAACCCATTATCGAAGCTGCTTCAATAATAGTAGATCCCATATTATTTCTTGCATCTCCTACATATGACAATGTAATTTCTGAAAAATCTTTTTTTTCTTTTATAATTTCTTGAATAGTTAATAAATCAGCTAACCCTTGTGTGGGGTGAAAACTATTAGTTAAACCATTCCATACTGGTACTTTTGAATATTTTGCTAATATTTCTATATTTTTATGATCATGTCCACGATATTGAATACCATCATATAATTTACAAAGTATTTGTGCAGTATCTTGAATAGATTCTTTATTTCCTAAATGTGTATTTCCTGGTCCTAAATATGTTACTCGAGCTCCTTGATCAAATGCAGAAACTTCAAAAGAACATCTAGTTCTTGTTGATTCTTTTTCAAAAATTAATACTATATTTTTTTTTTTTAAATATTGTGTTTCATTGTTGTCTTTTTTTTGATTTTTCAAAATTTTTGAGAAATTAATTAAATTATTAATTTCAAATTTCGTTAAATCAAATAATCTTAATAAATTTTTTTTATATAAATTATTCATTTGTATACTCTAAATTAATTAATATATAATTTAATTATTTATATAACAATTACTATTACATATTTTATATGTTGAAATAATATTTTTATATAAAAATATTATAAATTATGTGATTGTTATTAATTTTAAGATTGTAGATAATCTTTTTTATTATATTTTGTTTTTCTTTACTGTAAAACTAATTTTTAAATAGGTAATGAATATGTATATTGTATTAATTATAGTGTAATTATTTTTTTTTATAATGTACAAATCTTTTTAATAATATATATATTTTTTTTTATTTATTAAAAATAATCATTTTGTATATATGTAATATATTTATAATAATATATTATATAGATATAACTCAATTGATATTTATAGAAAATAGTAGAAAATTTAATATAAAATATACATATAAATTTTTTATATACATATATATGTATATATAATACACTTTATTATAAAGTAAAATGATTATTTTATTTATTTTTATTTGATATTTTATATTTAGAATAGATGATTAATTTTCAGTATTACAATTTATTAAACGAAAAAATTATATATAAATATTGTTAATATTATTTTTTTTATTTGTAGTGTTTTATTAAAAAAATATTAATTTCAGATATGTTATTAGTAGATTTATTAATAAAAAATATTTTTATACAGTATTAAATAAAATTTTACTTATATATAATATAACTGATTTAAAGATGAACACAAGTTTTATTAATTAATTTAATTTGAATTTTAATAAATTTTAATTTATAACTCTGTAGAGTTATTATTAATATTTTTTAATAGTATTATTAATTAATATAAAATATAATATATATTTTAATAAAAAAAATTTTTAAAATATAATAATATATGTAAAAAAAGTAAAATTATTTTTTAATATGTATAAATATATTTATATATATATTAGAGAATATATAATAAAATATTATAAATTACTATTATTATTGATAAAAATTAGAATTTATTTCTACGAATGTGTTAATTAAAATATGATAAAATTATTTATTTAATATATTTTTATGATTTTTTTTTTAGAGTATATAGTTTATTCAATTTATTTTTAATATATTCTGTAAAGTTAAACTGAAATTTTAAATTTATTATCACATTTTTCAAATTATTAATATTGTATAAAAAAATATATCAATTAATATGGTACTAAAAAATATAATTAAGTAATATGTATTTATTTTTACTCAGAAATGAAAAATTACATGATTTATTTTTATTATATTAGTTATGAATCTTTATAATATTCATAGAAATTAAAATAATTAAAATATAGTTTTAATATTAAAAAAATTATATTTGATTTAATAGTGAGTTTTTTATTCAATTTCACAATTAAGTATTTCATATAAATTAAATATATACATATTACTATTATAATTTATAAATTTTAATTGTTTAAAATAGCATCATTAATTAATAAATAAATAAATAAATTTTAAAATATTTTATTTTTTTAGGTAAAATATTTTTTTTAATATATGAAGTGTCATTTTTATTAAAATTTTTATACTAGTAAGTATTAATATTAAAAGTATATTATTATATGCAATATGAATTTAGGTTGAAGCAATTTTATTTTAGCTTCAATATATATAGTAATACTAATTGTTTTTATATATATTTTATATAGTGATCAATTAATTAGATTTATATATAATATAAGTTGTTCTAATAATTATTAATTAATTTATATTAGTGATATTAATAATAAAATATAACAACATTTTTTTTATAAATATTAATTTAATTTAAATTTGATTATAGATCATTCAATTAATATTAGAATTATTTTATAACTTGTATATAATTATATCTATTTTTTATTTTATTGTATTTATAATAATAAACAAATTTGTTTAAATGTTGTTGTATTAGAGTATTTATTAGAAAATAATAAAATTGTAATAGCTAATCTTGCATCATTACTAATAAAATTAATATTAAATATTATACATGAATAATCAAATTTCTATTAATATAAAAATTTAATTTTAATTTTATTATTATGAATGATTTATTTACCAAGTAAGAAAATTAAAATAATATGAAAATAAAATATGATCCAAAAAATATTGAAAGAGAATTATATTCTTTTTGGGAAAAAAATGGTTTTTTTAAACCTAATTCTAATGTACATAGAAAAAATTTTTGTATGGTTATACCACCTCCAAATATTACTGGAAATTTACATATGGGACATGCTTTTCAGCAAACAATTATGGATATAATTGTTCGGTATCAAAGAATGAAAGGAAAAAATACATTATGGAAAGTAGGTACTGATCATGCTGGAATTGCTACTCAAATATTATTAGAAAAACAATTAGAGATAAAAGAAGGAAAAAAAAGAATACAATATACTAGAGAAGAATTTATAAAAAAAATATGGGATTGGAAAATAGAATTAAATCATTCTATCACTAATCAAATGAAACGATTAGGTAATTCTGTTGATTGGGATAGTTCCAGATTTACTTTAGACAAAGGTATGTCGATTGCGGTTAAAGAAGCATTTATTCGTTTATATAAAAAAAAATTGATTTATCAAAGAAAAAAAATATCTAATTGGGATATACAGTTAAAAACTGTAATTTCAGATTTAGAAGTAGAACATCGAGAGGTACATGGTTATCTTTATCAAATAAAATATTTAATTTTGAATAAAAATAATTTAGTTGATAAAAAATTTTTTTTATTAGTAGAGACTACTAGACCAGAAACATTATTAGGAGATGTAGCTGTTGCAGTCCATCCAGAAGATGTAAGATATAAAAAATATATTGGATTATCTGTATTAGTCCCAATAATTAATCGTTCTATTCCTATTATTACAGATTTGATGGTTGATCCAAATAAAGGAACGGGTTGTGTTAAAATAACTCCAGCTCATGATTTTAAGGATTATGATGTAGCTGTACGTCATAATTTACCGATGATTAATATTTTTACATTGAATGGAACTATTAGAAATAAATTACAAATTTTTGATTCATATGGAAACCAATCTATCATATATAATTCTTTTGTTCCAAGAGAATTACAAGCATTAAGTCGTGATGTTTCAAGAGAATGTGTTATTGATAATTTAATTAAATTGAATTTATTAAATAATAAAAAATCTGAAGTATTAATCTTACCGTATGGAGATCGTAGTGGTACAATAATTGAACCAATGTTAACTAATCAATGGTATTTACGTACTAAGGACTTATCGAAAGTAGCAATACAAGCAGTAAAAGATGGTGATATTCAATTTATACCGAAAAAATATGAAAAAATTTATTTTGATTGGATGAAAAATATTGAAGATTGGTGTATTTCTCGTCAGTTATGGTGGGGACATCAAATTCCTGTTTGGAAAGATAAATATAAAAATATTTTTGTTGGTCATAATGAAAAAGAAATTAGAATTAAATATAATTTATCTCAAGAGACAGTATTAATTCAAGAAGAAGATGTATTAGATACATGGTTTTCTTCAGGTATATGGACTTTTGGTTCTTTAGGTTGGCCTAATGATTCTTTTTTTATTCAAAAATTTCATCCTACGGATATTATAGTAACTGGTTTTGATATTATTTTTTTTTGGATATCTAGAATGATTATGTTAACTATGTGTTTAGTTAAAGATAAAAATGGACAACGTCATATTCCTTTTAAAAAAGTATTAATCACTGGATTGATTCGAGATGAAACAGGAAAAAAAATGTCTAAATCAAAAGGAAATGTTTTAGATCCACTAGATATGATTAATGGTATTAGTTTAAGCAAATTAATTAAGAAACGGACTGAAAATATAATTATACCAGAATTATCACATGTAGTAGCTAATCGAACTAAATTATCTTTTCCTAACGGTATTATAGAATCCGGAGCAGATGCTTTAAGATTTACATTTGCATCTTTATCTGCTCCTAATAAAGATATTAATTGGGATCATAGTCGTTTAATAAGTTATCGTAATTTTTGTAATAAGTTATGGAATGCTAGTCGTTTTGTATTAATTTATACTAAAGATATTAATATTAATTTAATTAATTTTAAAGATAATTTATCTTTACCTGATAAATGGATTTGTTTAGAGTTAAATCGTTCAATACAATTATATCGTATTGCTTTAGATACCTATCGTTTTGATATTGCAGCAAACATTTTATATGATTTTGTATGGAATAAATTTTGTGATTGGTATTTAGAATTTGCTAAAATTATTTTAAATAGTTATTTAGAAGAAAATAAAAAACGAACAAAATTAACGTTATACTGGGTTTTAGAGAAAATATTGAGAGTGGCACATCCTATTATTCCATATATTACTGAAAGTATTTGGAAACAAATGCAAGTACTAAACAATAATATTAATTGTAGTATTATGATTCAGAATTTTCCAGATGTAGAAAATTTTGAATGGGATGATAAATCTATATTACAAGATATGATTTGGATTCAAGAAACAGTTAGTTTATTAAGAAATATAAAAGTGACAACATATGTAAATCATATAAAATCATTAAAATTATTTATTAAAAATATTAATTCAGAATTACAAAGATATTTAAATCAATATGGTCAATTATTAATGAAATTATCTAAAATAGATGATTATGTTATTTTAAATAAGAATGATATGTTTCCTATTGGTATAATAGTATATATTTCTGGAGTAGAATGTATTGTTGGAAATAATAATTTTTCTAAAAATAATATTGATATACGTACTACACGAAATTTAACTGTTAAATTAGATTCTTTAAAAAAACAAATCTTAATTTCTGAAAAAAAATTATCTAATATTAATTTTTTACAAAAGGCTCCAAAACATATAATAAAAAAAGAACAAAATCGATTATCAGAATTACAAAAAAAAGAATATATCTTAAAAAAATTATAGTTATTATTATATATATAAAATATATTTTTATATTTAAATTAAATATATTTTTATGTTGTGATATTTCTATAAATGTAGAGATAATAATTAGTGAACTTAGATATAATGTTATTAGATAAATTTTATACAATAATATTGTATATATATAAATAATAATATTTATATTTAATAATTATTTTAATTCAATGAAATAGGATATAGAATTTATGTTCAATTTATTCAATACTACTTCTAATAATAAATTACAAGAAAAAATGATAAATGATAACACTTCTAGAATAACACTTTCTTTTTATAAATATTTTTATATTCGTAATCCTTTATTATTTCGTAATAATTTATATATTTTATTTTATTCTTTAAATATATTAGGTAGAGTATATGTTTCTAAAGAAGGTGTGAATGCTCAAATTAGCATTCCTAAAGATATTTCATCTTACTTTAAAAATATATTATTAAATTTTTCTAATGAATTTAATAATATTATCATTAATGAATCTATTGATAATAATAATTTTTCTTTTTGGGTTCTTAGGATTAAAGTTCGAAATAAATTAGTATCGGATGGAATTGAAGATAAAAATTTTAATCCTTATATTGTTGGAACTTATTTAAATGCAGATTTAGTAAATGTTATGTTTAATGAAAGAAAATCTATTTTTGTAGACATGAGAAATAATTATGAATATGCCATAGGTCATTTTGATACAGCAATTAATATTAATAGAAGTAGATTTCGTGATCAATTAAAAATAATTGTTAAAGAATTAGAACCATATCGAAATAATAATATTATATTGTATTGTACTGGTGGAATTAGATGTGAAAAATCTACTGCTTGGTTAAAATATCATGGATTTAAACATATTTATCATATTAAAAATGGAATTATAGGATATGTTAATGAAGCAAGAAAAAAAAATTTGCCAATTTATTTTAAAGGAAAAAACTTTGTATTTGATGCAAGATTAACTGAAAAAATTTCTGAAGATATTTTATCTTTTTGTCAACAATGCAATAATCCTTGTGATACATACGTTAATTGTAGTTATTCTAAATGTCATTTATTATTTATTCAATGTACAAAATGTTCACATATTTTTAATTATTGTTGTTCTTCTATATGTCAAAGAAAAATAAATATATAATTAAATTAATGATTATTAATGTAAATATATTTTTTTAATTAAATTATATTAATTACAATATTTTAATGTAAATAAATATGTATAAAAATTATTTTTTATATAAACAATATTATTTAATTTTTATTAAAATATATATATTAAAAGAAATTGTTATTTTTTTATTATTTTAATTAATATTTTTCTCAAAGATTAAAAAATAAATTATTTATTTTAATAAATATGTATTTTATTAATGATATAATAATGTATATTTATATTAATTTAATTATTATATTGATTTTTTTATCATTTCTAATAAAATAATTAATAAAATATATTTTTCTGAAAAATTGAAAAAAAAAAATGTATTAACTTTTTATATCTTATTTATTTAATTAAATTTTAAAAATAATATTTTTTATTGAAATATATAATTTATTATTTCGATATTAAAAAAATATATAAATATTTTAATTAAAATTATATTCTAAAATTTTTCTTTTTTTAGAAAGATTATGTTTATATGAAACAATAATCATATAGTGTAAAATAAAGAAGTGTTAATTAAAGGTTTATTATATACTAAATTATATAGTTGTATATTATTTATTAATGTTAGAAATATTAAATGAAATTTATTTGTTTTTTAAAATTGTTTAAATAAAAAAAATTAAATTAAATAAAAATAGAATCAATAAATATTTATAGTTTTATTGATAATGTAAAATATTGATAAAAATATTAATTATTTATATTTTTGTATTTATAAACATAAAATTTATATTGTATATTTTTAATGTTAATTAAATTTATTTAATTAAACACAAATAGTAAATATGAAATTATAAATTTATTTAAACATAGTAATTATATTATCACTATAATAACATTTTATGAATAATTATTTATTTTTTTTTAATGGATAGATAGAATTAATAAAAATTAATTATCATTATTTGTAATATAAATTTTATTTTTCTGTAATTAGAAATCTGGAAATTATGTTTTTATATAGATTTTTAAAATTTTTATATTATTAATATGAAATTAGTTGAATAAAATAAATAAAATATTGAATTAATTAATTTAATAAATGTTTTTTTTTAAATTTATTATAAGATAATATTAAATATATTTAATATCTTTTATAAATAATAGAAATATAAAATTTTTTATTATATTATTAATATAATATATATAATAATTAATGTAAATATATTAAATTTCTTATTAATTATTATTAATTTTTATTTATTTTTAATTTTTCTAAAAGATTCCATTTTTCGTATGCAGATTGTAATTCTGTTTCTTTATTATTTAGTTCTTTTATTTTTAAAGATATATTTTTTGAATTTTGAATAAAAAATTTTTTTTCTTGTATAATTGTTTGTAAATTAAAAATTTCATTTTCTAATTTTTCTATATTAGAAGGGAAATTATTAAGTTCTTTTTGTAAATGATAACTTAATTTTATATTTTTTTTTAAAATTGATGGATTTAAATTGATATTATTTTTTAATTTTTTGGATGTATAATTTAAATTGTTTTTATTAAATTTATGATATAAAAATTCAGAATATCCCCCAATATGTGTGTAAATATTTCCTTTATTATTTAAATACCAACATTTGGAAACTATATTATTAATAAATTTTCTATCGTGACTCACTAATATTACTGTTCCTGGATAATTAATAATAGCATTTTCTAATAATTTCATCGTTTCTATATCTAAATTGTTTGTTGGTTCGTCTAAAATTAATAAATTACTAGGCATTAAAAAAATTTTAGCAAGTAATAACCTACTTTTTTCACCTCCAGATAGTTTATTAATTGGAGAAAGAATTTGATTCTTAGAAAAAAGAAAATCTTGTAAATAACTTATTATTCCTTTTTGTTTACCATTAAACATAATTTCGTATTTTCCATATGTTAAATTTTCTAAAATAGTTTGATTCATATTTAACATGGAACATTCTTGATCAAAATAAGCAATATTTAAATTTGCACTTAATTTAATTGTTCCTGTATTTGGAATTAATTGACCTAGAATAGTTTTTATCATAGTGCTTTTACCGGATCCATTGTTTCCAATTAATGCAATTTTATCACCATTAATAATCGTATCTGAAAAATTATTAAAGATATTTTTTTGATTTATAGAAAGGGTAATATTTCTTATTTTACAAATGATTTTTTTATTATATGAAGAATAATTAATATTAATATTACATGTGTTTTCATTACGATTGTTATTAATATAAATATTTTGATTTACTTTAAATTTTTTAACTCTTCCTTCATTTCTTCTACATCTTGCTTTTACACTTTGTTTTAACCATTTCTGTTCTTGATCTAATTTTTTTTTAAATTTTTTATTTTGTGTTATATTTATTTTCGAATCATTATTTTTAAATTCAATAAAATGATTATAATTTTTAAAAAATTCAAGAATTTTTCCATGTTCTAAATTAACAATTCTAGTAGCAATATTTTCAATGAAAATGCGATCATGAGAAATAAATAATATACTTCCAGAAAAATTTTTACAAAAATTTTCTAACCATATTATTGTCTGTAGATCTAAATGATTAGTAGGTTCATCTAGTAATAATAAATCCGGATTATTTAATATAACTTTTGCTAATTTAATTTTTTGTAAGTTACCTCTTGATAAATTAGATAATTTTTCATATTTATTTAAATTTAATTCATTTATTATTTTGTCAATTTTATATTTTGTATTAAATATATTAGATTCAAAATTATTATTCGTTAATAATTTATTATTTAGAATTATATTTTTTTTTATATTTAATTTATTAATATGATTTATTATATTTTGATTTTTAAAATTATCTTTAGTATTATTGTAAGTAGAAATATAATTATATATAGTTTGTTGTAAATTAATTTTTATGTTTTGTTGCAGATAAGAGATACTTAATTCATTTCTATAATTAATGATTCCCTGATCTAATTGTTTACGTTTAGAAATGACTTCTAATAATGTGGATTTTCCAACACCATTTTTTCCAGTTAAACAAATTCTTTCTTTTTTTTTAACTTTAAGTTCTGCATTGTTAAGTATTATTAATGTATTCAATGACAAATAAGCATTTTTAAAATTTATGACATTCATAATTTATATTCCTGAAATTTTTAATTTTGTATATGTTATTTATTTTATAAAATAGATTAAATAAAAAGAATATAATCTAATGTATTCAATTTTAATTATATTATTAACAAATAATGTAATAGTTTGTATATATAAATAATATGTATATATTATGTTTATAAATCAATGTTTAATTACATAATATTTTTCTTAATTATTAATCACTTAATATATTTTTTTAAATATATTATTATTAATAATGTTAATATTAAATAAAATTGAATAAAAAATTAAAATTATTAATAAAAAATTTTAATTGTTGTATAATTTTAAATTGTATTAAATTTATAAAAATTTTTTTATCAGTTATAAGAATTATTTAATTTTTATATAGATTATGTTTAATATTAATTAATTAAATCTAGTTATATATTTAAAAAAAATATTTTTATTTTTTAGTTATATAAATATATTATTTATTATTCATAATATAATTATATTTAAATATATGTATATAAAAATTCATTTTTTACTTAATTATATTTTTATATATTTTATATTATTAAAAATTTATAAAAGAATAGAATAAATTTTTTTTATTATTAATATAATAATCTATTTTATTTTTTAAACAAGTATCATACAGTAAAATATTTATAAATAATTTAATATTTTAATTATAATTATTTATATTTTTTTAATAGTGTTAATATAATATGATTTTTTATGAGAATATATTATGAATTTTATGAAATGTTAAAAATTAAATGAATATATTATATATAAATAAATAAAACAGTAAAATGAAACTTTTATTTTATTTTAAATTATTTTATTAAATATTCATTGCAAGATTATTTTAAATATTATTTATTTTTTATATCTTGATAGAATAATATTAATTATTATATTTTTATGTAAAAATATAATTTATTAATATGATATATAGAACTTGTAGAATAAATTGTATTTAAATAATATATACTTTAATTTTAAATAGAAATAAAATACATACATTATTTTTTATTCTAGTGTAAATTAATCAATAATTTATTAAAATTATTTCTTTTTTATTTTTTAATTAATATTTAGTATGAATGTTACATATTTTTAAATATATATTTTTAATTTTATAAAAATTTTTTTTATAAGAAATATTCTTTCACTTATTGTTGAATTAATTTTTATGTATTATTAAATTTTATGGTATTGAGATATTATCTTAAGAACTATAATTAATTTAAATAAATAATAATTTATATTAAATTATTTATAAATAATCAATTTTATTAGCTGTATATATTTTTATTAAAAAAAATAATTTATAAATAATTCATTGTATAAAAAACATTATAAGTAATTAATTTTATTAATTATTAAACTTAAATTATATTTTTATGTCTTTTATTAAAATAAAAATAAGAATATATAAATAATTATAAATAAATAATAAATTTTTAAATATTATTATTATCAATTTTGTATTTCAATTTATTTATTATTTATTAATAATTAGTAGTAATTAATATTATTTTTTTTTT